>JANLYC010000290.1:0-4966 GCA_031365435.1 Nocardioidaceae bacterium | reverse complement strand
CGGCGGCGACGGGCCTGGCCCGTCCGACGGCACACCGGCTGGCCGTGGCCCTGGAACATCACCGACTGGTCGCGCGCGACTTGCAGGGCCGCTTCATGCTCGGCCCCCGCCTCGGCGAGCTTTCGTCCGCAGCCGGCGAGGATCGGCTGCTCGCCGCTGCCGGTCCCGTGCTGGCGCGACTGCGCGACATCACCGGCGAATCGGCCCAGTTGTTCCGACGTCAGGGCGACCACCGCATCTGCGTGGCCGCCGCAGAGCGACCGTCTGGCCTGCGGGACTCGATCCCGGTCGGCAGCCAGCTCTCGATGCTCGCGGGTTCCGCTGCCCAGATCCTGCTGGCGTGGGAAGACCCGGACCGCCTGCATCGCGGGCTGCACGGGGCCGCTTTCAACGCCGCCGCCTTGTCGAGCATCCGGCGGCGTGGGTGGGCGCAGAGCGTCGGGGAGCGCGAAGCCGGCGTGGCGTCAGTGTCGGCCGGGGTGCGGTCCCCGTCGGGCAAGGTCATCGCAGCGGTCTCGGTGTCCGGACCGTTGGAGCGGATGACGCGTCAGCCCGGCCGCATGCACGCTCCTGCCGTGCTCGCCGCTGCCGAGCGACTCAGCGAGTCGCTGCGACGCCACGGCGAATGACGTCGTCGACGGTCCGGCCTAGGTGAAAAGGCTGCCCTGCGGGGCCATCGACGACTCGAGGCCCAGCAGGTAGCGCTTGCGCTCGATCCCTCCGGCATACCCGGTCAAAGAACCGTCGCTGCCGATGACCCGGTGGCACGGGACCACGATCGCGATCGGGTTCGCACCGTTGGCGAGACCGACCGCGCGGGACGCCCCGGGAGGCATGCCGAGACGCCGCGCGATGTCGCCGTACGACGCGGTCTCGCCGAAGGGAATCTGACGCAGCTGCTCCCACACCCGCTGTTGGAACGCCGTGCCGGGACCGGCCAGCGGCAGGTCGAAGTCGTGGCGGTCTCCTGCGAAGTACTCCTCGAGCTGACGTCGCGCCTCGACGAGCACCGGTTGGGACTCCCCGTTGTCGCCGACGACCTCGGGCATCTCGTCGTGGAAGTGGATCATCGTCACGGCGCCTGCATCGGCGCGTAGTTCAAGGGGACCCACCGGTGACGTCATCACCATCACTGCTGTCATCTCCGTACCTCGTCTCGCTGGTCACACGCTGGTTGATCGGGTTGATCTGGTCGGGCCGCACTGGACAGCGCGGACCACACATGCATCTGGGCGTAGGAACGCCAAGGGCGCCATGACTCGATCCGCGCCGGAGCTTCGTCGGGGTCGATACGGACCTGCGCCAGGCCGTGCCGGGCACCGAGATCCGTCGCCAGGAACACGTCCGGATCTCCCAGCGCGCGCATGGCGATGTAGTCGACCGTCCACGGGCCGAGGCCCGGCAGCCCGAGAAGCGCGGTCCGCACGTCGTTCCGGTCGGCGCTGCGGTCGAGCACGACCTCGCCGCCGGCGACCGCCCCCGCGAGACTCACCAGCGCACGACCTCGGGACCGGGGCATGGGCAAGGCGTCAGGGTCCGCGGCCGCGAGCGCCTCGGCGGCGGGGAATGCGTGCGTCAGCTGCCCGGACGAGTCCGAACCCGCGATCGGCTCGCCGTAGCCCAGCACGAGCCGGCCGGCGATCGTGCGCGCGCCTGCGACCGAGATCTGTTGTCCGATGACGGCACGAACGGCGAGCTCGAATCCGTCCACGTGCCCGGGAACCCGTAGGCCGGGGCTCCCCTGCACCAAGGGTCGCAGCGCCTCGTCGGTCGCGAGGTGCTCGTCGATCGCGACGGGGTCGGCGTCCAGATCCAACAGTCGCCGACAGCGCTCCACCGCGGCAGCCAGGTCACGGAGATCGCCCAGGGCGAGCTCGCAGGTCACTGAGTCTGCGGCCGGGGTCAGGGTCACCGAACCATGACCACGCGGCAGTCTCAACGTGCGGGCGTAGGAGCTGACCCCGCCGCTCTCCGACACCGCCTCGACGCCCGGGACCGCACGCGCACCGAGGAACCTCAGGAGGCCGGCGGCGTCAAAGGGCGCCCGCACCGCCAGCGACACGGTCACCAGACCCTGCGCGGTGGAATCGGCACGGGTGAGATTGGTGATATCGGTGACCGTGCCCTGTCGTCGCCGCGCCGTGCGCAGGCGCGTCGGGGTGACGGCGTACACCTCGGCCATGGTCGCGTTGAACTGCCGGACACTGGCGAAGCCGGCGGCAAACGCCACATCGGCAAAGCCCATGTCGGTGGTTTCGATGAGGATGCGCGCGGTATGGGCGCGCTGGGCACGCGCCAACGAGAGCGGGCTCGCACCGAGTTGTTCGCTCAGCAGGCGGTTGAGATGACGCGAGGTGTAGCCGGCGCGGTGGGCCAGGCCCTCGACACCGTCGCGCTCGACGACACCGTCGGCGATCATGCGCATCGCGCGGCCGGCGACGTCGGCTTTGACATCCCACTCCGGCGAACCGGGCGTGAGGTCGGGACGGCAGCGACGGCAGGCGCGGAAGCCGGCACCCTGCGCGGCCGCCGCAGTGACGAAGAAGACCACGTTCTTTCGCTGCGGGGTGATGGCAGGGCAGGACGGCCGGCAGTAGATGCCGGTGGTCCGGACGCCGGTGTAGAAGACTCCGTCGAATCGGCGGTCCCGGCCCTTGACCGCACGGTAGCACCGATCGGAGTCGGCCACGATCGAGCCCGAGGGCACGGCCGCCGTGTTCGTTCGGGTGGCCGTCCGCAGCGTCATACCTTCATCAAACAGCACCGCACCGACAAACTCTCGCGGGTTTCGGACACGGCAACCGAACTTCAGTAGAGCGCCACGAGGTCCTGGGCCAGCGCGATCGAACCACCGACCGGAACCATCATGAAGAGAGCGCGCACCACGAGTGTGCCGACCGCAGACTCCTGAATCGGTCTCTGCAGCGCTCGACGCATCGGGAGCAGTGCCGCGACGACCCCGGCCACGACGAGGGTGACGATCGCACTGGGCAGCACCAGAATCGTCAGCACGACCGGTACGACCACGCGGCGCGAGCCCTGCGCGGCCCAGGAGTCGCCTGAGGCCGCACGATCGACGACGATCGTCAGCGCGATGCCCATGAGGACCGGAAGACCGACGAAGAGCGTGACAGCTAGCCAGAGGGGCTTGATCAACACGAAGTCCACGCCATCGGCATGAACCAGCATCGAGCCGACGAGGACGCCCGCGGTGAGACCGACGGTGGCACGCCGCAGCCAGGTCGGCCCCAGCAACCAGGGCGCGACCACGATGTAGGCGGCGGCACCGATGACACCGACCGCCGCGCCGATGACGACGAGGTTGTAGGTGCCTCCGAGCGTGACCTGGCCGATGGTGAACCCGTCGTCACTCGTGACCCCTCGCACGCTGTCGGGCGAGGTGATGCGAAGGATGAACATCGCAAGCCGGCCGCCCAGCCCCGCGACCACCACGCCGACCGGAATACCTGCGGTGACGATGATCCGTACCAGTTCGACGAGCTCATCCCGGTACGACGGCTCGGCCGTTCCGGCTGGGTCGGGCAACGCGTTCGGAGCGGCCATGGACCGACAATAGGACCGCTCGTCTCGCCCGGCCAGAGTGGTTACTGCCTGCCGGTGCAAGTGAAAAGCGCTCCTCCACCGCGGAAGAAGCGCTTCTTCGATGGTAGCCCCGACGGGATTCGAACCCGCGCTACCGCCTTGAGAGGGCGGCGTGCTAGGCCACTACACAACGGGGCCATCGAGCGGACGAGAGCCTAGAGGATCACTCCAGTCGTCTCATCGCTGGGGTACTAGGACTCGAACCTAGACTAACTGGACCAGAACCAGCCGGGCTGCCAATTACCCCATACCCCATGGTTGGTGCGCGGCAGCCGTACCTGCGATCGATGCGATTGCCGAGGGGAGACGATACCGGAGCGGTCGGGTCTGCTCCAAAACGAGGCCGGCAGTCGGGTCAGGCGACGTCGAAGATGTCCACGCCGGTCGGCACATACTTCACGAGCGCGCAGTTGTCGCGCACCAGCTCCTCTCTCACGCGGTTGCCGCTGCGCCGGTCGATGACGCTGCGCCACAGCTGGTTGGCGCGGAAGTACTGGTCCCGAAGCCGGTAGAACCCCTCGTGGGCGGCGTACACGCGGTAGGTGTGCGGCAGCTCACGATCGGCACGCAGCTCCCCTTCGAGGTAGCGCTCACCGACCTGGACGCGAAGCTGGAAGACCGCCTCGGTGTCGTTGCGGACGCACAGGTCCACATAGTTGTAGACGATGCTGCAGCCACTCCCCCACGGGAGGACTCGACCGTTGTCCGGGAACGGGTCGAAAGAGTGCTCCGAGCGCTCCGTCACGGTCAGGGCTGAGTGCAGCACCATCCAGTGGATGAGGTTCGCAAGCTGGCAGATCCCCCCGCCGACCCCGGGACGCGCCGCACCGTTCGAGAGCCGCATGCCCTCGACGAATCCGCGTCGTCGGGTGCAGTTTCCGACCGCGTGGTTGAACGAGAAGGTCTCACCGGGCTTGATGAGCAGACCGTCGACACACGCTGCCGCCAGCTCGAGGTTGATGACCTTGTTGTGCTGCAGAGTCATCTCGGAATCGCCCAGCTGTCGTAGGAGCAGCGAGTTGTGACGGGACACCCGCAGCGGCAGGGGCTCGCCCTCGACAGTCCTCGCCCACGGCGTCCGGTCGATCCACCACTGGACCCGACGACGTGCCCGGTAGTAGCGCACTGCGATCGGGTAGAGGGCGGGGTGCCGTTCGGAGCGGCGCGGCCGTCTGGTGGCCAGCCGGGCCAGCCGGTGGGCGCCGGGTGATACACCACGGCCGCGGTTCGACCGTCGCCCTGTGTCGTCCGAGCCCTAGCGCCAAGAATATCTCCCACCCGGTTGGCAAGCTCAGTTGCCCGTGGGCAACGTTCATCACCGCCTGACACCGTAATTCTGGGCTCTGCTGCGCTAGCTGCGGCC
>JANLYC010000289.1:0-2699 GCA_031365435.1 Nocardioidaceae bacterium | reverse complement strand
CTCGACCGTCTCTCGACGTCTCCGCCGCCCGACGACAAGCTGCACCGGTGCCGGGTGCTGTATATCAGCCCGCTCAAGGCCCTGGCCGTCGACGTCGAGCGCAACCTGCGCACCCCGTTGGCCGGTATGCGGCAGACCGCGGCACGTCTCGGCACCACGCTGCCCGACCTCAGCGTAGGCATCAGGTCGGGCGACACGTCGGCAGCTGATCGTCGACGGCTCGCGACCGCTCCACCCGACGTCCTGATCACGACACCCGAGTCCCTCTTCCTCATGCTCACGTCGCAGGCCCGCGAGTCCCTCCGCGGGATCGACACCGTCATCCTCGACGAGGTGCACGCGGTGGCCGGCACCAAGCGCGGGGCTCACCTGGCGCTGTCGCTGGAACGCCTCGACGAGCTCCTCGCCCAGCCGGCGCAGCGCATCGGGCTGTCTGCCACCGTGCGACCGATCGACGAAGTCGCACGCTTCCTCGGCGGAGCTCACTCCGTCGAGGTCGTCGCACCACCCTCGACGAAGCAGTGGGACCTCGAGGTCGTCGTACCCGTCGAGGACATGACCGAGCTCGGACAGCTCACCGACGACCTCGAAGGCGCGGCGGCCGGCAGCGCACCGCGGTCGTCGATCTGGCCGCACGTCGAGGAGCGCATCGTCGACCTCGTCCAGCAGCAGCGCTCCACGATCGTGTTCGCCAACTCCCGGCGGCTGGCGGAGAGGCTGACGGCCAGGCTCAACGAGATCGCCCTCGAGCGCCTCGGCGAGGACGTGCCCACGGCGGGACAGCCCGCCCAGATCATGGCCCAGAGCGGTGCCTCGCACGGCGTGCCCGAGGTGCTGGCGCGGGCACACCACGGCTCGGTGAGCAAGGAGCAGCGTGCCCTGATCGAGGAGGACCTCAAGGCTGGGCGGCTGCCCTGCGTCGTGGCGACCTCGAGCCTCGAGCTCGGCATCGACATGGGCGCCGTCGACCTGGTCGTCCAGGTCGAGTCGCCGCCGTCCGTCGCCAGTGGCCTGCAGCGCGTCGGCCGGGCCGGGCACCAGGTCGGCGAAGTCTCGCGGGGCGTCCTGTTCCCCAAGCACCGGGCCGATCTGGTCCAGACGGCCGTGACCGTCGAGCGGATGCGCGTGGGCCAGATCGAGTCGCTCAAGGTCCCGGCCAACCCGCTCGACGTCCTCGCCCAGCAGATCGTGGCCTCTGTGGCGGTCGACACCTGGGACACCGACGAGCTCTACGCCGTCGTACGCCGCGCCGCGTCCTTCGCGACATTGCCGCGGTCGGCGTTCGACGCCACCCTCGACCTGCTGTCCGGCCGCTACCCGTCCGACGAGTTCGCCGAGCTCCGACCGCGTCTGGTGTGGGACCGCGTGGCCAACACGATCGTCGGACGGCCCGGATCACTCCGGCTCGCCGTCACCTCGGGAGGCACGATCCCCGACCGTGGCCTGTTCGGCGTCTTCCTCGTGGGCGACAAGGCCTCCCGCGTGGGCGAGCTCGACGAGGAGATGGTCTACGAGTCCCGCGTGGGCGACGTGTTCGCCCTCGGCGCATCGAGCTGGCGCATCGAAGACATCACGCACGACCGCGTGCTCGTCTCGCCCGCGCCCGGTCAGCCGGGGCGCCTCCCGTTCTGGAAAGGCGACTCACTCGGTCGGCCGGCCGAGCTCGGTGCCGCAGTTGGCGCCTTCGTGCGGGAGGTTTCCGCGTTGTCCACCGAAGCCGGTGTCGAACGGGTCACCACGGCCGGGCTCGACACGTTCGCAGCCGCCAACCTGGTGGCGTTCCTGGCCGAGCAGCGCACCGACACCGGCTACGTCCCGCACGACAGGCAGCTGCTCGTCGAGCGTTGCCGCGACGAGCTCGGAGACTGGCGACTGATCATCCACTCCCCCTACGGCGCTGCCGTGCACGGTCCGTGGGCGCTGGCCATCGGAGCGCGACTGCGAGAACGGTTCGGCATCGACGCCCAGGCCATGGCCGGTGACGACGGGATCGTGATCCGCATCCCTGAGACCGACGCCGAGCCCCCTGGCGCCGATCTCGTGCTGTTCGAGCCCGACGAGATCGACGACCTGGTGACGACCGAGGTCGGCGGATCGGCACTGTTCGCCTCGCGGTTCCGCGAATGTGCGGCCAGGGCTCTGCTGCTGCCGCGCCGTGATCCCGGTCGCCGCTCGCCGCTGTGGCAGCAGCGGCAGCGCTCGGCCGCCTTGCTCTCGGTGGCCAGCAAGTACGGCTCTTTCCCGATCGTCCTCGAGGCGGTGCGCGAGTGCCTGCAGGACGTCTACGACGTACCGGCGCTCGTACAGCTCATGCGGGACATCGAGGCGCGCCGGATCCGCGTCGTCGAGGTCGAGACCCAGACACCGAGCGCGTTCGCCCGCTCGCTGCTCTTCGGGTACGTCGCGTCGTTCGTCTACGAGGGTGACTCGCCCCTTGCCGAGCGCAAGGCCGCCGCGCTCGCCCTCGACCCGGCGCTGCTCGGCGAGCTGCTCGGCCGGACCGAACTCCGTGACCTCCTCGATCCCGACGTGGTCGACGAGGTCACGCTGGAGGTGCAGTGGCTCACCCCCGAACGCAGGATCCGCGGGCTCGAGGGCGTGGCCGACGCCCTGCGCGTGCTCGGTCCCCTGACCCGCGACGAGCTGCGCGGACGTGCCGAGGCCCCGACCGACCACCAGCAGCTCGACGGCTGGGTCGA
>JANLYC010000229.1:0-5998 GCA_031365435.1 Nocardioidaceae bacterium | reverse complement strand
CAGGGCGAACCGGCCGCGGGCGATCCCATCAGACCCGAACTGGCCGGTAAACCACGCCGACGCCAACGCCCGTCGTTCCTGTGCGGCGAGCTCTTGCTCCAGCGTCTGGTCGACAGTGTCGGGGTCGACGACCTCGACCATGTGGTTCGCCGCCACCTGCAGCTGGCTGAACGACAGTATCTGGGCATGCTGCAAGAGGTCGGCCTGGGCGACGTCGACCCGGTCTGGTTCGACCGTGGGTGAGAGCCGGTTGATTGCGGCCGCGACCACGACCGCCTGTTCGGCCGACACCGTGCCGGCGGCGACGGCGCGGCGGGTCGGTTCGGTGACCGCAGAGGTGCCATGCAGCTGCCGCGCCGTGCGCACGGTCCGGGCCGCTTCACCGGCCGACATCCGGTGGGCCGTCATCAGATGCGCCCTCGTCGATGACGCGCCGTAGCGGTGGGCCAGATGGCGGTCGTCGGCCTCGGCGACCAGCCGGGACGCGAGCTCGTCCGCCTGTGCCTTCAACGCCAGCACATCACCGATGCGGCGGTCCAAGCGCGCGTCGTCCAACGACCAGGTCGGGGTGTCGACCAGGTCTGCGAACTCATGACGCACCGCCGCGAAGCTACGCCCGAAGGCATCGTCGATGCCCACGGTCGGTGGCGGTCCCTGCGTCGTACTCATAGGACCAACTTAGAACCCACCACCGACACTCTCGGATCAGCACCCGACACCAGGACCCGTTATCCACAAGGGAATTCGAGAAATTCCCCCGACATCGGTCTCTAGGTGCGCGGACCGCGCCTGGCGAGTGTCAGCAGCGCGGCCGGGTCGACACCCACGAGCTCGTTGACCTCGGACTCGCTGACCGCGCCGCAGTCGAGCCCGCGCGCCAGGAACCCAGCCAGTGCCACGGCCGTAGCCGGCTCGTCGAGCACGGCGCCGGCACGGCGCTCGAGGTAGGAGCGCAGACGTGACGTGACTGAGTCGAGACCGTCCCGGAAGAACGTGTAGGTGGCGAGATAGCGGGTCGGCAGGTGACCCGGGTGCATGTCCCAGCCCTGGTAGTAGCCGCGCTCCAGTGAACGGCGCACCAGCCGCGCATGCAGGCGCCAGGCGGCGTGCACGTCGGCGGTCGAGCCGATCGGTAGGACGTTGGTCGAGCCGTCGCTGAGCCGGACTCCCGTCCCCGCGGCCGCGAGCTGCATGACCGCCTTGGCGTGGTCGGCGGCCGGGTGGTCGAGGCTCTGGTACGCCGCTGCGATGCCGAGCGAAGCGCTGTAGTCGTAGGTGCCGTAGTGAAAGCCGCTGACCCGCCCGTGCCCGGCCCGGATCATCGGCGCGACCAGGGCTCGGCCGTCGGCGCCGAGAATCGCCTGCGGAGTCTCGACCTGGACCTCGAACCGGAGCTGGCCTGCGGCGAGTCCATGCGCGTCCTCGAGACGCTGACAGGCCCAGGCCATCGCGCTGACCTGGGCGACGGCCGTCACCTTCGGCAAGGTCAGCACGAGCCGGTCGGAGATCACGCCGTGGTCCGCCATCGCGGAGACGAACAGGTCGAGGGTGCGCAGTCCTCGAGTCCGCGTCGCGTGCTCGAGGCACTTGAACCGGATCCCGTAGTACGGCGGCGCGCTGCCGGCCGCGGCAGCGACAGCCAGGGCCTTGGCGGCTGCCACGACAGCGGCGTCCTCCTCGTCGTCGGACCGAGCGCCGTAGCCGTCCTCGAAGTCGACACGAAGGTCCTCGATCGGCTCGGCGCCCAGCTTGGCCACCACGGCGTCGTACACGGCGGCAACGATGTCGTCCGCGAGGCCGGTGGCCGCCGCCAGCGCGGCGCTGGTCGGGGCGTGGGACGCGAGAGCCGTACAGGCCTCGGAACCCCAGGTCGTCACCGTTTCAGCAGTGAAGACGTCGCCGGGCACGTACACCGTGTGGACGGGCTGCCGCGCCGCCTGGTCGCCGGGATACAGCTGGGCGAGATCGCGGTCGGTGTCGGCCAGGCGGGCATCGATCTCGGCAAGGTCCTCGGCGCTGAGAGCGCCGGTCGAGTCGGTCATGTCACCCAGTCCATCTCGTCCCCTGCCTGCAGGTTTCTCGTGGAGTGAACTCTATATTTCGTCTGGCGAAATCGACAAGCGCGGTTGCGCCGCAGGTCGACCCCTCGGATAGACCATCAACCGGCCGAGCCGGACGGCGGCGTAGGCGAGGAGCAGTCCCGCGATGTCGTCGGTCACGAAGTGCCAGCCGAAGTACACGGTGGCGAGCAGTGTCCCGACGAGGAAGACGCTGACGACCTGCATGAGTCGACGCAGACCGTAGTACCGAAGCATCAGGACGACCATGAAGGTATAGCCCACGTGCAGGCTGGCGAAGGCCGAGATGCTGGCGAACGAGCTTGGCGCGGACGGGTGAGCGAGCAGGTTGGTGCGCTGCAACAGGTAGGCGTCCTGGGTCGAGGCGATCGAGGTGTGTGCGAGCTGGGCGAACTCGTGCGGTGCCGACGCGAACGGCCCCAGTGAGGGCACGAGGTAGTACGACGCGACGCCGAGGATCCACACCCACATCGCCGACACCAGGAAGACGAAACCGTCGCGAAGCCGGTTGGCGAAGACGAGCGCGGCGACGAACGAGATCGAGACGAGGGTGGGGAAGAACTCGTAGATCGCAGCGAGGACATGCGCGGAGATGTCGCGACCGAGCGCCTCATGCAGCAGGACAGCCGGGCTGTGGCCGAAGAACAGCCACGAGTCGATGCGGAGCAGATCGTGGTCGAGCGGGGTGTTGAAGGCGTCCCAGCTCTTCAGGTTGCGGTAGCAGACGTAGACGATGTGGTACGCCAGCAGACCGCTGAGAGCAAGGGCCAGCCGTGCCACCTGCCAGCGGCTGCGCAGCATGTCGAACGCCTTGCGGACACGCCACCCGCGGAATCCGACCCGCACGGAAGCGTCGATCAACGCGAAGGCGGCGAAGAAGGTCGCCGAGCCCAACAGGCGGCCGCGGAACAGTCGGCCGCCAGGATCGCGAAGCGGGATGTCGACCTGGTAGGACCGCAGCGCCGTGATCAGTGCGAACACCGCCACGAGAATCCAGATGCCGATGATCCAGCCGACATCGCGATCGCGTGTGACGGGCGGGTCGGCAGCCATCGGTTCGTGGCCGGACAACGGGGGTGACGAGATGGTTGCCTACTTCAAGGTTCCGGGGCGCCTGCTGTCCATCAACGCTGCCGAGTGACGCGATGATCAGGTCCCTACGAATCAGGGGCCGGTGGCCCCTGGCGGCAACGACTTTAGCAGTCGCACCGGCGCGCACCGGATGGGCGCCACCAGCCGTTCCGCACGGGACGTGCGACGAGCGCCGCCAGGTCCTGGGACAAAGACCTGCGACGCTCGTCACCCCGCCGGGGGAAAGCGGGTCGGGGTGGAACCAGGTTCGAGGTTGACGATCTCGGTGCAACCGATCCTCGGACTTAGGAGACGTCCACCCCCTCGTTCCGACAGCGTGGAGCGCTGCCATGACGTACGACCTCCCGAGCCAGCAGGACGGCTCGATCGGCGTACGGAAAGAGAGAATGCGCAGAACGCAACGGTCGGCGGACAGGTATGCCGACGTCGCGGTGCACCACCGCGAGTGAGATGCTCATCGGAGTCTCTTTCGGTAACTGGGCGACCTACGAGAGGCCCCTGGTTTTGCGTCCCCGCCTCGCGACGGGTTTGCCTTTGTCGGGTGAGAGCCCGGCAGCCCCGACTATGCCTCGCGGGGGACACATTGTCACGCTTTTCGGACAAAGATCGTCCGAAGGGCCGAGGGATCCGTCGCCCGCGAGGCGCTCACCGTATGCCAACGGCATACGGTTGGGCGGGATCGTTGTCTGGCGGCATACAGTTGGCGACCCGACGTCTGTCCGGCCGCCGCTGGACACGCCTCCTATACTCGCGCAGGACCGCCGGGAGGAGACGACGTGGCCGACACGCTGCGCACGCGCGCGATGCGTTGGGGAACGGCCGTGGCCCTGCTGGCGATGACGTCGACGCTCGTCTCGTGCTCCTCCTCCGACAGTGCTGCACCCGGACCCACGGCGTCGACAGCCACCACCGGACCGACGACTCCCACCGGTACGACGGGTTCGACGATCCTTGCGCCGCCACCGACGACGTTCCCTGCTGACCTCGAGATCGACCGTGTGCCCCTGAACCGCGTCGAGACGGGTCGCGTCCCGCTGAAAGGTGGCGGCGGTCCCGACTGGATGGCCGTCGGCTTCGGATCGCTCTGGGTCAAGCGGGACAACAATGTGGTGGTGCGGCTCGCGCCTGACGGGACCATCCTCGCCACGATCGACCCTGGTGTCTTCGAGCAGCCGGTCTGCCAGGGGCTCGGAGTCAGCGACCATGCCGTCTGGGGTTGTGCTGCCCCGGGCAAGATCGCGCGCATCGACCCGCAGACGAACCAGGTCGCGGCCATCCTCGACATACCCAAGGTCAACGAGCAGGGCCGGCTCCCAGCGTACGACGGTCGCGTCTGGGTGCTCACCGGCGACGGCGATCAGCTCGTCGGGATCTCGGAACGATCCAATCGACCCGACCGCACGATTCCCCTCGACCTGTTCTGCACCGACGTGGCCGACCGACTGATCGGGGCGGCGCTGTGGGTTGCCTGCCCGTATGACGGTGTCGTGCTCCGGGTCGATCTCCACGAGGGGAAGGTCACGGGAAGGATCGGCGGCATGCCGCAAGCCGCGGGGTTGACCGCGAGCACCGAATCCGTCTGGGTGTGCACCAAGAAGGGCATCGCCCAAGTCGATGTCGCCTCGATGACGGTGATAACGCTCCAACGCATGGCTGCCGGGTTCTCCTGCAACCTCCGGCTCATCGCTGACGCCTTGTGGGTTCGTACTGGTTGGCGGACGTCGCCCTTCCTGGCGCGCATCGACACATCGACCGGGCGACTTGTGCAGGCGATCAGCCGCTCCGGACCCATCAGCGGTGGTGACTTCATCAGCTTCGCCGACTCGCTGTGGGTGTCGTCGTACGAACAAGAGCTCGTGTTCAAGCTGGACCCGGCGAGATTCTGACGCGTCGCTGACTAGTCGGCCGGCGGCGGTGGCCAGGCTGCGGCCCCTAGCTCCCGCGAGATCGCCCGTGCGGTCTCCCTGACGGCGTCGCGTAGGTCCCCGCGCTGCAGCGAGCTGCCCGAGGGAAGCACGACGGCGATCGCGCCCACGGCGGTTCCGGTCGCGTCGAAGACCGGACTGGCAAGGCCACTCTCGCCGATGACCGCCTCGTCCTGCTCGATAGCGAATCCCGTTGCCCGGACCTCGGCCAGTTGCGCCTGGAGCGCGCTCGGCGTGGTCAGTGTCTCCCCGGTCATGCTTCTGAGCGCTCCCGACGTCAGCACCCGGTCGCTTTCGTCAGGCAGGAACGCGAGCAGAGCCTTGCCGAGCGCGCTTGCGTGAACGGGGATGACGATGCCGACCTCGGGCATCTGCCGGCTGCCGTCGGGACGTGGTTCGTGGTGGATGATGACGACGTCGTCTATGAGCAGCACGCCCGTGCGCACGGACAGTCCGGTTCGTCGTGCCAGGTCCTCGGCCCAGGGGATGGCCTTCGAGCGGAGCTCGAGCGTGTCGAGGTAGACGTTGCCGAGACGGAGCACGGCCGGTCCCAGCTGGTAGCGGGCCGATCCATGCTCCTGAACGACCATGCCGTGCTCAGCCAACGTCTTGACGATTCCATGCGTCGTCGACGGCGCCAGCTGCAGCCGGTTGGCGAGCTCGGACAGGCTCATCCGGCGGGCGCCCTGCAGTGCCGTGAGGACTCGGATGGCACGGTCGACGGACTGGATCACTTCCACTACCCCTAGCACAGGTGGGCCATTTTTACGCGAAGACTCTTGCGCACTAGTGAATCACAGGCGTAACCTCCACGACACATTCGACATTATCGAATGTCATTCAGATCTGAGGAGGATCTGCTCATGCTTGACGAGACAACTTTGTATCAGCGGATGGCCGCGG
>JANLYC010000225.1:0-1712 GCA_031365435.1 Nocardioidaceae bacterium | reverse complement strand
CGCCGGAGAGCGCCACGATGAGGATCGATGAGGTGACGAATCCTGACTGGTGCGCGAACCCTGGATACGGGAGGTTCTGCCCGTAGAAGCCGGTGATCGCCGTAGGCACCGCGATGATCGCAGCCCAGCTCGTGACCTTCTTGGTGATGATGTTGAGACGGTTGCCTTGAATCGTCAGGTTCGTCTCGAGGATGGTGTTCACGAGGTCACGGAGGCTCTCGGTCCACTCCGTCACGCGCAGCACGTGGTCGTAGACGTCCTGGTAGTAGGGCATGAGCTCCTCGGAGACCAGCCCGATGTCGCGTCGCATGAGCGTGTTGACGACTTCCCGCATCGGCAGGACCACGCGACGGAGCTGGACAAGGCTCTTGCGCAGCTCGAAGCTACGCCGTTGGACGGCTTGGTCATGCGGGAGGTCGTCGAACAGGAGATCTTCCAACTGTTCGATCTGGTCGTCGAGTGACTCCACTGCTTCGAAGTGTCCATCGACCACGAAGTCCAACAGGCCGTGTACCAGGGCGCCCACACCGAACTTGGTGAGGTCGGCCTCGTCATCCCAGCGAGTCAGCAGCGCGTCGATGGAGAACTCGTCGTCACGCCGCACGGTGATGAGAGCGTTCGGTGTGATGAAGGCGGCGATCTCACCGGTGACCAGCTGGCCGCTTTGCACGTCGAGCTTGACGGTGTAGGCGCTCAGGAAGTCATGCCCTGAGTAGCGGTCGAGCTTAGGTCGCTGACGTCCCTGGGCAGCATCCTCGACGGCGAGCCTGTGCAGCCCCAGCTCATCGGCCACCCCTTGCAGCTCCGCGAGATCGGGCGCACACAGATCCACCCACACGACGGCGGATGCGTCCTCCAGGTGCTCCGAGACCTGGTCGATCGGGAAGCCCTCATCGGTGAGGACTCCCCCGCGGTAGCAGCGAGTCCGTGGCATCCGCCCAGTGTCCTTCCGGAAAAGCCGTCGCCTGGCTTGCTGGCTCGGCTCAGACTTCTACCGAAGGTTTGTCCTCGAAGCGTACCCAAGCATTCGCACGCATCAGCGGCGCTCCTGGAGCAGCAGCCTCCACCTGCGCGTCCTCACGGCGAAGCGTGATCGGGGACCTGCGGTGGCGCTGACCCCGCTCACCCGCGTCCAGCAGGCGACGGTCGTCGCCTTGGTCGAGACGCGACGTCTCGAGGTCGTGCCCGCATACGTCGCGCGTGCGACCTCGTTCCTGCGCCAGGCCGAGGAGCGCCTGAACCAACTGCAGCTGCTCACCAGCGTCGTCGTCAGGTACTGCCGACAAGGAAGATGACGTGGGCTTTACACGTTGAAGCGGAACTCCACGACGTCGCCGTCGACCATCACGTAGTCCTTGCCCTCGATGCGCACCTTGCCGGCCTCTTTCGCCTTGAGCATCGAGCCGACGGCCATCAGATCGTCGTACGACACGATCTCGGCCTTGATGAAGCCGCGCTGGAAGTCGGTGTGGATGACGCCGGCGGCCTCGGGGGCGGTGGCGCCCTTGCGGATCGTCCAGGCCCGCGTCTCCTTGGGGCCGGCGGTCAGGTAGGTCTGCAGGCCGAGGGTGTCGAAGCCGACACGGGCCAGGGTCTCGAGACCGGGCTCGGACACGCCCATCTCGGCCAGCATCTCGCGGGCCTCGGCGTCGTCGTCGAGCTCGACCAGCTCGGCCTCCAGCTTGGCGTCGAGGAAGATCGCCTCCGACGGG
>JANLYC010000126.1:0-6079 GCA_031365435.1 Nocardioidaceae bacterium | reverse complement strand
TGCAATCGAAGGGTGAACGAAGACGTGAAGTCCCTCGCGGACGTCGTGGACGAGGCCGACGACCGGCTCCGTGGCGGCACGCACGCGGCCGCCCGAGTGTGGCCCACCGGCTTCGCGGCGCTCGACGACCACCTCGCCGGGGGCTTCCGCTCCGGCGACCTGGTCCTGCTCACCGGACCGCAAGGACTCGGCAAGACCACCTTCGCGCTGCAGATCCTGCGGTACGTCGCGCAGTCCGGCCGGGCCGTGGTCAACTTCAACTTCGAGCACGACCCGATCACGATGCTCCAGCGGCTGGTCGCGATCGAGGCCGGCGAGTTCGCCGGGATCCCCGCCGTCGGGTTGGATCGCATCCGTCGAGCCTTCGAAGGCGTCGACGGCAGCCGCGGTGACCTGCACGGACGGCTCGCTGACTGTACGGGAGCTCCGGAGGCGCTCAAGGCCATCTCGACGTACTCCGACCGACTGCTGCTGCATCGCTCCACCGGAACCAAGACCACGATGGAAGTCATCCGCGAGACCGTGGAAATGACACGGGAGGCGACCGGACAGCTTCCGTTCATCGTCATCGACTACCTGCAGAAGGTGAAGGTCACGAATGCGCCGACCCTCGAGGACGACCGCATCAGCCGCATCGTCGAAGGCTTGAAAGACCTGGCGATGGAGCTCGACGTGCCCGTCCTGGCGATCGTCGCAGCCGACAAGGAAGGCATGTCGACCGGAAAGCGGATGCGCACCGAGCACATGCGAGGCTCGTCGTCGCTGGCCTACGAGGCCGACACCGTCCTCATCATGAACGAGAAGTTCGACGTCGTGGCCCGCCATCACCTGGTCTACGACACCCGCAACGCCGATCGCTACCGCGACTTCGCGGTGATCTCGATCGACAAGAACCGCAACGGCGTCGACAAGATCGACCTCGAGTTCCGCAAGCGCTTCAACCAGGGGCGCTTCGAGTCCGAGGGCAAGCGGGTCGCCGAGCAGCTCATCGACGAGCGCGTCTTCGTCGACTGATCCCGCCGGTCAGGTGGTGTTCGGGTCGGCCAGCGAGTCGGCGTCGACGATCGAGTAGGAGTAACCCTGCTCAGCGAGGAAACGCTGCCGGTGCTGCGCGAAGTCCGCATCGACGGTGTCGCGGGCGACCACGCTGTAGAACCGGGCTGACCGGCCGTCGCTCTTCGGCCGCAACAGCCGACCCAGCCGCTGGGCCTCCTCCTGGCGTGACCCGAACGTGCCTGACACCTGGATCGCGACGGTCGCGTCGGGCAGGTCGATCGAGAAGTTCGCCACCTTGCTGACGACCAGCAGCGAGATCTCCCCGTGCCGGAAGGCGTTGTACAGACGCTCGCGCTCGTTCACCGGTGTCTCACCCTTGATCAGCGGGGCATCGAGGTGTTCGGCGAGCTCGTCGAGCTGGTCGATGTACTGCCCGATGACCAGCGTCGGCTCGTCCCGGTTGGCGGCGATGAGGCTGTCGACGACCTGGCGCTTGCTGCGGCACGCCGCCGCCAACCGATAGCGATCCTCGGGTTCGGCCGTCGCGTACACGAACCTCTCGCTGTCGGTGAGCTGCACGCGTACCTCGATGCACTCCGCAGGTGCGATGTAGCCCTGTGCCTCGATGTCCTTCCAGGGAGCGTCGAACCGCTTCGGCCCGATCAACGAGAACACGTCACCTTCGCGGCCGTCCTCGCGGATCAGCGTCGCGGTCAGGCCGACGCGTCGGCGTGCCTGCAGATCGGCCGTCATCCGGAAGATCGGCGCCGGCAACAGGTGGACCTCGTCGTAGATGACCAGGCCCCAGTCACGCGCCTCGAACAGCTCGAGATGGGCGTAGACGCCCTTGCGTCGCGTCGTCATCACCTGGTACGTCGCGATCGTCACCGGACGGATCTCCTTGACCGCCCCGGAGTACTCCCCGATCTCGTCGGCCGTCAACGACGTACGCCTCAGCAGTTCTTCCTTCCACTGCCGCGCCGACACCGTGTTGGTCACGAGGATCAGCGTCGTCGCCTGTGCCTTCGCCATCGTTCCGGCGCCGACCAGCGTCTTGCCGGCTCCACACGGGAGCACGACGACGCCGGACCCACCGGCCCACAGCGAGTCGATGGCGTCACGCTGGTAGGGGCGCAAGGACCACTCGGTCTCGTCGAGCGCGATCGGGTGGGCCTCGCCGTCGACATACCCGGCGAAGTCCTCGGCGGGCCAGCCGAGCTTGAGGAGTGCCTGCTTGAGGTTGCCGCGCTCGGAGGTGTGGATGGCTACGGAGTCGTCATCGAGGCGGACGCCGAGCATCGGGACGATCCGCTTGGCGCGTAGCACCTCCTCGAAGACCGCATGGTCGACGCTGGACAGCACGAGCCCGTGTGTCGGGTGCTTGTCGAGGCGCAGCCGGCCGTAGCGCCCCATCGTCTCGGCCACGTCGACGAGCAGGGAGTTCGGCACGGGGTAGCGCGAGAAGCTGAGCAACGCATCGACCACCTGCTCGGCGTCATGACCGGCTGCCCGCGCGTTCCACAGCCCCAACGGGGTGAGCCGGTAGGTGTGGATGTGCTCGGGGGAACGCTCGAGCTCGGCGAACGCCGCAATCACCCGGCGACACTCCTTGGCCTGCGGATGGTCGACCTCGAGCAGCAGCGTCTTGTCGGACTGAACGATCAGTGGACCGTCGGTCATGCGTCGGTGTCTCCCGGACTGTGAGATGAGATGGTCGGACCTGAGGGTGGGCGGGGTGGCCGGATCGGGGTCTCAGTGCGCCTCAGCCTTGCGGCGAGCACGGTATGCCGCGACGTTCGCCCGCGAGGAGCAGCGATCCGAGCAGTAGCGGCGCGACTGGTTGGGCGACGTGTCGACGAAGACGTTGTCGCACTTGTCGGCGGAACAGACTCCGAGCCGGGTAGGGCCGAAGTCGACCGCCAGCATCGCCAACCCCATGATGCACTCGGCAGTGATCAGCGCCGACACGCTCGACCCGCGCTCGGCCACGTGCAGGTGCCACGACTCGGCATCGTGTCCTGCGATGTGGGGCGACACGGGGTACTTCGAGAGCAACGCGTTGACCAGACCCACCACCTCCTCCTCGTCGCCGCGGTCGGACGCCTCGAAGATCGGGCGGAGCTCGCGACGCAGGCGCCGGAGGGGGGCAACATCACGCTCGTCGATCCGTCGCTGTAGCCACTGGCGGCGCTCGAGGTAGTCAGCGAGGTCGTGCTGACTCTCGAGCGGGGCATTGACGAGCCCGGCTGCGAAGTCGGCGTAGCGAACGAAGTCCACACCGCAATGCTAGGTGCTCGGAGTCAGATTGCGTAATGCCCAACCCGACAATCAGGTCTTACGTCCCGGCTCGGATGATGTGAGCGGCGGTGATCCGGTGGACTGCGACCGAGAACTCCTCGTCGGAGCGAGTGTCCTGCGCCCGCAGCAGTCCGTCGTCGAGGATCTGGGCCCGGACCAGCCGTTCGCTGCTGGTGCCGGTCGGATCGACGTACCCGACCCAGACGATCTCGCCGGTCTCGACCGCTTCGCGTAGGGTCGACAGCGGCGAGTCGAAGAGGTGCTCGGTCGAGTCACGATCAGGCGAGGCGGTGCGGCGGGCGGGTTCGCCGGCGCGGCGCAGCCCGGCGACCAGCTCGGCCGCGAGTTCCGGCGTCATGCGGTCCTCCGACGTCGCGTCGTCGTCGGTCAGGGCAGTCCCGCGCTCGGGTTCGCGGTGCGCCCGCGTGGCTGTGGACTCGGTCGGCGCGGTCGGGCGTCGGTCGAGGTCATGGACGAGGTACTCCAGCGCCTGCGGTAGCGGAGTCCGCGACAGGCGGTGCAACGTCGCCAGGATCTCGTCGACGCTCCAACCGAGACCGTAGGCCCGGCCCAGCGACTCCGGACTGATCCGGTAGACAGTGGCACCTCCGCGCGACTCGACGTCCGCGAGCATGCCGAGGTCGTGCGCGGCGTCAGGGGTCAGCGGGCCTGGAGCGATGGCGGTCAGGTCTGCCTGGAGAAGGACATGCCCGACCCGCGTCGGCAACAGCTCGTCGAGGGCGTCCGCATCGATCGTGGCCGCGTACGAGGCCACCGCCTCGAGTCCGATGATGCCGATCCAGCCGGCCTGGTCGAGCATCGTGGTGACCGCGCGGTCTGTGCGGGCGGGCCGCCGGGGCCGGTGCCACGCCACCCACCGCACCACGTCGTCGCGCGCGACCACGAACCCCTCGGTCGGGTCGCCGAACGCGTCGAGCACCGTGCGCTTCAGCCAGGGAGCACCGCTGTCGGTGTGTCGGTGGAACCAGGTGTCGACGACGTGCGCCCACTGGTGCGCCAGCGACAGGCGCTGCCAGTCGTCGAACGCCGCGGTTGGCAGGAGGACTTCGTGCGCACGCGCAGTTCCGAGCCCGAGCAGGCCGGCCCGACGAGCGAGATTGGCCATCACGCTGGCCTTGTCCGACGGTACGTCGATGAGGCTGGCGACCGCGCGCACCTCACGGGTCGACATACCGCCGTCCCGGCGCAGGAGCAGAGGTCGGTGGTCACAGTGTTCGAGCAGGACGTCCATCCTGCGGACGAACTCGAAGGCTGAGCCGGACGCCACGGTGTCGACGAGCGACGGCTTGCGACGTTCGCGCGGCGGCGTCGGCGGTGTCGCCGGCGGTCTCTCCGGCAGCGATTCACCCTCGAGGACGGCCGACATCGCGCGCACCGGCCGGAGCGCGCTCAGATCGACCGGGTTGCCCCAGACGAGCCCGAGGTCCACCAGCCTCGTCAACGCGGCTCGGGCGGCGCCGGCGTCCTCGGCCGCCGTCACCTCCTCGAGCGAGTCGACGGCGAAAAGACCCGGCTGCGCCACCACGTGGTGGGCGACCCACAGCTCGAACGCGTTCAACGCCGCGAGCGCCAAGGACACCGAGTGCCGCGTGGTGGACCGCGATGCCACCTCGCTCAGATGCGCCGGTGGCGGGAACGCCAGGTCGGGACGGTCGAGCAACAGTCGCTCGAGAGCGGCGTCATCACGCTCCCGCAGCATCTGCGTGAGGCTGCGCGGGGGCGAGGTGGACGTGCTCATCAGGTCCACGGTAGTCCGATAACGCCGCGGGTGTGGATGGCCGCGGGTCCACGCGCCCGGCATGGCAGGATTGCCCGGACACGACGAAGGGGTGGGGCGATGGCGCTCATTCAGGCGCGAGATCTCGGCAAGACGTTCAGCGGCAAGGCTGCGGTGCTCGGGCTGTCGTTCGACGTCGTTCCCGGGTCCGTGACCGGATTCCTCGGTCCCAACGGCGCCGGCAAGTCTACGACGATGCGCCTGATGCTCGGGCTTGACAACGGCAACGGCGTCACGACGTACGACGGGGTGCGCTACCGCGACCTGCAGCAGCCGCTGCGCCATGTCGGCTCGGTGCTGGACGCCAAACCGTTCCATCCGACGCGCAAAGCCGTCAACCACCTGCGCATGCTCGCGGTCTCCAACGACATCCCGCGATCGCGCGTCGACGAGGTGATCAGCCTGGTCGGCCTCGGCGATGTCGCCAACGCCAAGCCGAAGACCTTCTCGCTCGGTATGGGACAGCGTCTCGGACTCGCGACCGCTCTGCTCGGTGACCCGGGGACGTTGATCCTCGACGAGCCAGCCAACGGTCTCGACCCGCAAGGAGTGCACTGGTTGCGGGGGATGCTGAAGACGCTGGCGGGCCAGGGACGTTCGATCTTCGTGTCCAGCCACCTGCTCTCCGAGATGGCGTTGATGGCTGACCACCTGGTCGTGATCGGTCGCGGTGCCCTGATTGCCAGTGGCCGGATGAACGACTTCATCTCGACGAGCAACCGCAACGCCGTCGTCGTACGCGTCGACGACCCGGAGCGGCTGGCGCGTGAACTGCGAGTTCGCGAGGCAGTCGTGACCGCCGAGGCCGAAGGCAAGCTCATCGTCACCGGCATGGACTCCGACGCCGTCGGCGGCATCGCCTACGAGCTCAACCTGCGGGTCTTCGAGCTGGCCAACCGCAACGCCACGCTCGAGGAGGCGTTCCTCGACGCCACCGGCGCCTCGGAGGAGTTCCGGGCGTCCATGGGCTTCGGGCCGGGTGCGTCA
>JANLYC010000096.1:0-2051 GCA_031365435.1 Nocardioidaceae bacterium | reverse complement strand
GCCACGCACGCTTTTTTGCGGTCCCGAAATCGCGGACCTCCGATGACCGCCCACGAGTGCTTCACCGGCTGCGGCCGGCCGGTCCAGGACGCCACGATCTGCTCGACCTGTACGGACGACCTCGAGCGGGACCTGCTCGCGGTGGCGATCTTCCGGGACGAGCTCGAGACGACCCTGAGTCGCCAGGCCGTGATGGGCGAGCGAAACGGCGGCAAGTCAGCCGAGGTGCCGATGGCCTACCACCCCGGAGCATCCGAGGCGCTGGACGTTCTCCGCTCGACCCTGGTGGGCTGGGTGCGGATCGCCGTCGAGGAGGACGGCGCCGACTGGCCCGAGAACACCCTGGACGCGATGGCCGACCTGCTCGCGTGCCGGCTCAACTGGCTACGCCGGCATCAGGCTGCACCCGAGGCGGTCGACGAGATCCACGCCGCGGTGTCGCTCGCTCGCCGGATGGTCGACCGTCCACCACCACGCTGGTACGCCGGTCCGTGCCACGAGGACTTCCAGGGCTCGCCGTGTGCCGGCCAGCTCTACGCCCGGCCAGGCGCGACCGAGGTGGTCTGCCCAACCTGCGAGGCGATCCACGACGTGGCCGCCCGGCGCGACTGGCTGCGGCAGTCGGTGAAGGATCACCTCGGCACGGCGTCCGAGATCAGCGCGCTGTGCCGCTCACTGCTCGGGGACCTGGTCACCTCGGCGATGATCCGCGGCTACGCGCACAGAGGCTCGATCGCTCCACATGGGGAGACGGTCGACCCGCGCGGCCGGACCGTCCCGCTGTACCGGCTCGATGACGTGTTCACTGCGGCGGCCATTGCTGGCGGTGACTCGAGGTCCCGTCGAGAGGCGCGCAAGGCAGCCCAGGAGGCGGCCGAGGACGCCGGCGACATGCCCACTCATGACGTTGCTTGACGGGAAGGCGATCATGGCGAACACTGAGCGCGACGCAGGTGACGTGTCTCCGCAACGGCGTCGAGACCGGTCGTCACGGCTTCGGAAGCTCCCTCCGCACTTCCTCGCGGAGTGCTTCGACAACACCGACCGCGAGCGCAAGAGGTCACTGCAGGCCGGCAACATCTGCGCTTGGGAGGACTGCGAGAAGTCGCGCGCTGGCACTCCCTACGGCGACGTGCCGCTGTGCACTGCGCACGTCTACGAGACGTGGCGGCTAGCGCGGGATCTGGCCGAGCGCACCGGCAACAAGAAGTCCACGCGGGTCGTGACCGACTACCGCACCGGCGCCACCGCCGAGGTCGAGGTCCCGGTCGCGAAGACCGGCTGGATCTACTACCTGCGAGTCGACGGCCACATCAAGGTCGGGTACGCCTCCAACCTGAAGAACCGGCTCAAGTCGTATCCGCCGACGTCGGAGTTCCTCTACGCGCACCGCGGCACGAAGGCGACCGAGAAGTCGTCGCACTCGATGCTCTACCTCTGGCTGGCCCAGGGCCGTGAGTGGTTCGAGGACCGCCCCGAGGTGCTGGAGTACGTCGCCACCCAGGAGCGTCGCTACGGCCCGATCGACGATCCGCGCGTGAAGCCGAAGGACCCGTACGCCTACCTTGAGCCGAAGGCCATCAGGATCGTCCGGGGGTGAGTCGCCGATGATGACGTTCCAGCTCACCTCGGCCGGCCTGACCGCGATGGTCACCAAGGACGGCCCAGTCCATCCCGATCTCATGGACGAATGCGTGCGCCGGTGCGTGCGCCTCTTCGTCGAGGCGAACGCGAGCCTGCCGGACGACGAGCTGATGGACGGGCTCGACGATGCCGAGGGCTAACGGCGACCCGACCACCACCGAGCGTGGCATGGGCTGGGACTACCGGAAGGTTGCGGACCCGATCCGCCGAGCCGGCGTAGGCCAGCCCTGCCCGAAGTGCCGGGTCACGATGCAGGCGAACCCGAAGCACCGGCACGCCTCGACCGTGGACCACATCGTGCCGCGGGCGCTGGGTGGTACGAACCACCCGTCGAACCTGATGGCCGTGTGCAAGTTCTGCAACCTGGGGGCGGGTGCGAAGGTGCGGGCGTTCATCGCCGGCCGGTC
>JANLYC010000091.1:0-2794 GCA_031365435.1 Nocardioidaceae bacterium | reverse complement strand
GTCGACCTTGACGCCGTTGTAGCTCTTGCTGGACGAGTAGGGACCTTTGTACGTGTCGCCGCCTTTGAAGTAGTCGTTGCTGTAGGAGGGGCCTTCGGGGAAGGTCGCCCGGTCGAAGGACCGCTTGATGCCGAACGCGATGTCGTTGGCCGTGACCGGGGTGCCGTTCTCGTACTTCACCCCGTCACGGATCGTGAACGTCCACTCCGTGTAGTCAGCGTTGGGAGTACCGAGGTCGGTCGCCAGGTCCGGGATCAAGGTCATCTGGCCGGTCTTGTCGTCGTACACGTACTGGGTCAGGCTGCGGGTGACCAGGTTGGACAGGATCGACCCGGTGTTGATGTAGTACGCCTCGGTCGGATCCATGGTGTTGAGGCCGTCGTTGCTGATGACACGCACGACGCCGCCCGATTGTGCTCCTGGGATGTCCGCAGCCGGCGCCTGCCGGTTAGGGTCTCGGCCCGCGCCGGCCCCGCCGCCCACGGGTAGCTTTCCGGTACCGATGCCGGAACTGTTGCTCGAGCCGCCGCAGGCGGCCAGAGACATCAGCCCCACCACGCAGACGGCCATGATCGGCTTCTTCAAGCGCATGCTCAACCCCTTCTCTCTGTGCAGACGAGGCCGGCCCGACACGATCCGGTTCGGGACCCGCTCGTCGCGTTCCGATTGGGTGAAACCGGTCTCCAACCCGTGTCGGGCCGGCCGGCCTTGGGACAGTTCGTGCACGACGGACCGGCCACTGCCTCCCGTCGCCCCCGGAGATTGGCCGGTCACCTCAGCTGAGGTGACCGGCCAATGGGTGGGGTGTCATCGGAACGCTAGAGATCTGTCCCTAACGCGTCAATCAAGACTAGCCCGTGAAATCAAACCGTGACGCATTCGTGTCGGGACTGACTGACGGCTTGTGACGAAATCGAGATCCGGGTAGTTCAGGAGGCGCGGTGACGCTCGTAGTAGCGCTTCGCGCGAGCGCGGTTGCCGCACTGACTGTCCTCGCACCAGCGCCGTGACCGGTTACGGCTGGCATCGAAGAACACCCATCCGCACCGATCGTCAGGACACTGCTTGATCCGGTCGAGCGAGTCGCCGGTCAGCAGCTCGGCGCCAGACATCGCGATCAGCCACAGGGGAAGGTTGACATCGACCGGTGATCGCCAGTCGATCTGGGCGGAGCCGCCGACCGAGGTCAGCTGGAACTGCGACAGAGCCTGTCCCACGACGTCGTTGAGCCGGCTGAGGGGGACCGCCGGCAGGTTCTCACCCGCGGACACGGCGGAAAAGATGTCATAGAGCTGTTCGCGCAGCTCCACGACGCGGGCCAGCACCAGTTCGGCAGGGCCCGCATCGCGCTTCGCGAGGACGCGGAGGGTTTCGCCGTCAGGCAGTCGGCCGCTGGCCGTCGCGACATCGATGAGGTCGCCGTAGGAATCAAGGTGGTCGTGGGGCTCGTCGCTGCGTCGCCACGAGATGGTGTTGATGACGGCCAGGCACAGTCGACCTCCCGTCAGGGACGGGGTGGAGTCGACCGGCTGGCTCAGCACGTGACCTCCTCCGTATCGACTCGTGACCCAATCGTGACCTCTCATCCATCATAGGCGCGCGCCAGCAGACCCCATCGACCGCGGGCAAGCATGTCGAAGTGTTCTCGAGCAACGGTCTCTCGACAGGACGGTCGTTGGGTTGTGGCAAGCGATCGGCTGGCTCAGCGTGGGGCGTCCGGCTCGCCGATGAGCCCGGCTGCCCGCGCCACTGCTCGGGCAGCCCGTCGCCCCGAGACCACCGCTCCTTGGAGCGACGCGGTGTCGCGATGGTCGCCGGTTACGAAGAGTCCCCGACCGAGGTCCACCGGCTGCCGCAGGTCGAGCGGGGGCAGCATCGCCGGGAGCGCTCGTTCGATCGGGTAGGACGCAACCAGCTCCCAGTCGCTCGTGTCGACTCCGTAGATCGTGGCGAGCTGACTCATGGCGGCCCGCAGTGATTCGGAGGCTCGGTGCACGCCCAGCAGGGTCGTCGCGACCAGGGAGCCGCTGGAGCTGTACGACGGGGCGACATCGGACACGACCGCGGTGTTGACCACCGGGCCGGCCCGGTCCGCGTCGATGTGCAACATCCGGCGCCGGGCGGGTGAGACGGACACGTGGTGGTAGTAGGTGGTCAGGCTGTGCATGCGGGGTTCCGGTAAGCCGGTGAGGCGAGCGGCGGTGATGCCGTCTGTGGCGACGACGATGTGAGCAGCCTCGATCTCCTCGTCGTGTGTGCGGACGTGACCGGGTCGGACGCCCTGGACCGGTGCGTCGACGCGGATGGCACCCGACGGCAGGCGAGTAGCCAGCTGGGCCGGGAGCGCCTGCATGCCCAGCCTCGGGAGGGCGGGAGTGCCCCGGACGAAGGTGCGCAGCACCAGGTCGACGAAGATGCGGGAGCTCGCCTGCTCATCCTCGCCGAGCACACCTGCGAGGAATGGTTCGAGCACGCCGGTCCGCAACTCCCCGGTCAGGCCGGCGATGTCGAACGCGTCTCCCCACGGCACGTCCGGTTGTCGCTTGAGCTTGGCGGCCGCGGTCAGGGCCACGCGCGCGGCATACCGCGCGAAGCGCAGCTTCTCCGCGACAGAGCCGGGGGAGCGGCTCAGCAACGATCCGAGGTCGCGGGGTGATCGGCGAGGGTCCGACAGCACGGCATGGTTGCCGTGTGAAGCGACCACGACGCCGGCGTCGAAGGAGCACAGGTCGAGGGCATCGAGGTCGATGACCTTGCGCAGCGCGGGATAGGCGGGGTTCAGCAACTGGAAGCC
>JANLYC010000072.1:0-4249 GCA_031365435.1 Nocardioidaceae bacterium | reverse complement strand
GAAGGCCACCGACGCGGTCAACGCCCGTAAGGGCTAGCCACACCCGACACTGGCCCGGCGAATGGCCCGACCCTGCCCCGCGTGCGCCGGCCCTGCCCCGCGAATTGCGGGAAAGTGCAGGCGTCCGACGGCGTGTCGGCCTGCACTTTCCCGCAATTCGCGGGGCAGGGTCGGCGCACGCGGGGCAGGGTCGGGCCATTCGCCGGGCCAGTGTCGGGTGTGGCTAGCCCTTACGGGCGTTGACCGCGTCGGTGGCCTTCGGCAGGACCGTGTGCAGGTCGCCGACGACGCCGAAGTCGACGAGCTCGAAGATCGGCGCTTCCTCGTCCTTGTTGACGGCCACGATCGTCTTCGACGTCTGCATGCCGGCCCGGTGCTGGATGGCGCCGGAGATGCCGGTGGCGACGTACAGCTGCGGTGACACCGTCTTGCCCGTCTGTCCGACCTGGTACGCGTGCGGGTACCACCCTGAATCGACCGCGGCGCGCGATGCACCCACGGCCGCTCCCAACGAGTCGGCGAACGCCTCGACCGGCTCGAAGTTGCCGCCGGTCCCCCGCCCACCGGAGACGACGATCGCCGCCTCCGTGAGCTCGGGTCGACCGGTTGCCTGGCGAGGCTTGCTCTCGGCAATCCTTGCGGTCTTGGCGGCGTCGCTGACGGTGACCTCGAAGGCTTCCTCGCTGGCCGCTCCCTCGACTGGTTCGGGGGTCGCCGAGTTGGGCTTCACCGTGATGATGGGTGTGCCCCTGGTGACGGCGGCGTTCACCGTGAAGCCGCCCGCGAACACCGACTGGGTCGTGGTCGGCCCGTCGTCTCCGGGTTGTACGTCGACGGCGTCGGTGATGAGACCGGAGCTGGTCTTGATCGCCAACCGGCCGGCGATCTCCTTGCCCTCGGCGTTGCTCGCGATGAGGACGGCGCCAGGCTGCTTGGCTTCCATCAGCTGCGCCAGCGCCTCGGCCTTGGGCGCGACCAGGTAATCGACGAGGTCAGCGGAGTCGAGGACGTAGACCTTCTCGGCGCCATACTGCTTGAGCGCCTCGCGGGCGTCAGCGAGTCCGGAACCGACGAACACCGCGACCGGCTCGCCCAGCCGTCGCGCGATGGTCAGGAGCTCTGCCGTGGTCTTGCGAACCGTACCGTCCACGTGATCGACGAGGACCAGGATCTCAGTCATGGTGTGCGCTCTTCCTTCGCTCAGATGAACTTCTGGCCGGCCAGGAACTCGACCAGCTGGTCGGCTCCGGTGCCGTCCTCGTCGGACACGACCGTCCCGGCCGTGCGTGGTGGCCGCTCCTGGGTGTCGAGAACCTTGGTCCAGGCCGCGTCCATGCCGACCTCGCCGGCGTCGAGGCCCAGGTCGCTCAGCGTGAGCTCGGCCACCGGCTTCTTCTTCGCCGCCATGATGCCCTTGAACGAGGGGTACCGCGGCTCGTTCGCCTGGTCCGTGACACTGACCAGCACCGGCAGTGATGCCTCGATGGTCTCGGTCGCGGCATCACCGTCCCGGCGCACGCGCACCGTCGAACCGTCCACCGTGACCTCGGACCCGAAGGTGACCTGGGGCAGTCCGAGTCGTTCGGCCAACATGGCGGGTACGACGCTCATCGACCCGTCCGTCGACGCCATGCCGCACAGCACGATGTCGGCTCCCTGCGCCTCGATCGCCTTCGCCAACACCAGCGAGGTGGCGATGGCGTCCGAGCCGTGGATCGCGTCGTCGCTGACGTGGACCCCCTCGTCCGCGCCCATCTGAAGAGACTTGAGGATCGCGGCCCTGGCCTGCTCCGGCCCGACGGTCAGAACGACGACCTGGGTGTCGTCCCCGGCTGCGTCGCGGATCTTGAGCGCCTCCTCGACGGCGTACTCGTCGAGCTCGGACAGCATCCCGTCGACGCCCACGCGGTCGACCGTGTGGTCGGCGGTGAACGACCGGTTGGCCGTCGCGTCGGGCACGTATTTCACGCAGACAACGATCTTCATGGCCGGCTGGGCCTCCTGTGTCGGCTCGATCCGGAGTCATCGGATGGCTGGCGCCTCGGTCGGCCTCGACGCTACTAGCAAGTAGCTAGCAGAGGAACGCGACAGCGGCGTGGTATCGCTCACAACGCGCAGGCGTGCAGGGCCTTGCCGCTGCGCTGCGCACTGCGGCTCCATCATGGCTCATGCGCGGTTGGACCGCCCAACTGCCCGTCGGTGCGGGCCAGCCGCCGACGCAGCGGAAGACGTCACGGGCGGATGACGCGGTCGAGGATCCGGCCCCCGATCAGGTAGGCCACAGCGGCAAGACCCCAGTTGACCAGATGCTCCATGACTGCATCGTGGGGACCGCGACCTGGGCCTTTCTTGTCCTGGTGGAACTCGAAGATCCGCCAGAAGGGGCCATCGATGCGGTTGGCCACGTCGAGTACGCCGGTCACCAGCGAGTTGTCCTGGTTGGCCTTCAGCGCGATCAGCAGCGCTCCTGTCGACAGCACGACGGCGGCCAGCACCGCGACCAGCCACACCACGGATGCGAGCCGGCTACGGACCAGATCGGAGCCGGCCTTGACCTTCTTGCCTCCCGAGGCCAGGCGGCTCGGGCCGGCGTTCTTCGTGCGCTGCTCGTGCCGGGACAGGCTCGGATCTGCGGGGCGCGGTCGGGAACCGGGTTCGTCCACCGGAGTCGCCCCGATGGTCCTGGGCAGGTCTGTCGTCGTTCCGGACGTCGACTCACCGGTCGGGGCCGATTCAGCGGCCGTGGTCGGCTCAGGGTTCGTGGTCGGCTCAGCGGTCGCCGGTGGGGTCACCGCCTCGTCCTGACCGGACGGAGCCTCGGCCGCCTCGCGGTCGCTCTTCGGAACCTCTGCCACGCTGACCCCCTCGGGTACGACGTCAAAGTATGCCCGAACGGGCACGTGGCCAGCCATGCTCGCCAGGCGTGTCGAACACCCTCATCGACCCTCGAACGTCGCCTTTCCAGGCCCGTTGTCGATGAACGACGTCATCCCGCTGGTGCGGTCCTCGGTCGCGAACAGGGCCGCGAACTGCTGGCGCTCGATCTCCAGCCCGGTGACGAGGTCGGTCTCGAGACCGCGATCCACCGCCTCCTTCGCAGCACGCAGCGCGAAGGCCGGTCCTTCGGCGAAGGCCGAGGCCCACGCCACCGCCGCGTCATACACCTCAGGAGGCGGCACGACCCTGTCGACGAGACCGATCTGCAGCGCCTCGTCCGCGCCCACGAAGCGGCCGGTGAAGATGATGTCCTTGGCCCTGGCGGGCCCGACGAGGCGGCTCAGCCGCTGGGTGCCGCCGGCACCCGGTATGACGCCCAGCAGGATCTCGGGTTGGCCGAGCTTCGCGTTGTCGCCCGCAATTCTGATGTCAGCACACAAGGCGAGCTCGCACCCACCGCCGAGCGCATAGCCGGTGACGGCGGCGACGACGGGTTTGGGGATCCGGGCGACGGCGGTGAAGGCCGACTGCAGGGCTCCCGATCGCTTGGCCATGTCGGTGTAGGACATGGCGGCCATCTCCTTGATGTCGGCGCCTGCGGCAAACACCTTCTCGCCGCCATAAATGACGACCGCGCGGACATCGTCGCGCTCGGTCGCCTCGTTCGCCGCTGCGCGGATCTGCTCCTGCATCACGACGTCCAGCGCGTTCATGGGCGGGCGGTCCAGTCGAAGAGTTCCAACGCCGTCGGTGACCTCGAGTCGCACGAATTCAGCCATGGTCCGGCAGCGTAGCGAACGGTCTGTCAGCTGCTGTCGTCGAGCGGACCGCGCTCGATGCAGAACTCGTTGCCCTCTGGGTCCAGCAGCGTGACCCAACCGGTACCGCCCGCCTCGGGTCGGCGGTGATCCTCATGGAGCCGCGCGCCGAGTCCGATCAAGCGCTGCACCTCCTCATCGCGCGTCAGGTCGGTCGGCTGCAGGTCGAGATGCAGCCGGTTCTTGACCGCTTTGCCCTCCGGGACCTGGATGAACAGCAGTCCCGGGCCGGCCGGCATGGCCACGGTCGCTGCCGGGTCGCCAGGGTTGTCGTCGTCGCCGATCGGCCGACCGACGACCTTGCTCCAGAACCGGGCCAGCTCATACGCATCCGCACAGTCGAACGTGATGTTGTGAAGCAGGGATGCGCTCACGGGCAAACCTCTTAACAGTCGTTAGATCTGACAGCACCACTCTGCCGCCTCGGACGCCGCCTGTCCAGGGGCGTTGACTCCCGACCGAGTGGCATCAGGCCGCGACTGGGCTTCACGCAG
>JANLYC010000044.1:0-31235 GCA_031365435.1 Nocardioidaceae bacterium | reverse complement strand
GCCGCCGCAGCCGGGGGACTCCCGTGGTACGCGATCCTCTGCCTGCCGTTCCTGTTCGCTGCGGGCATGTCGCTGCTCGACACGATCGACGGGGCCTTCATGAACTTCGCCTACGGCTGGGCGTTCTCCAAGCCGGTGCGCAAGGTCTTCTACAACATCACGATCACGGCTTTGTCGGTGGCGGTCGCGCTGATCATCGGCATCATCGAGCTCGTCGCGGTGCTCGCGCATCGGCTGGGCGTCGAGGGAGGACTCATCGGCTCCGTCGCAAGCCTCGACCTCAACTACGTCGGCTACGCGATCGTCGGACTTTTCGTGGTCACCTGGGTTGTCGCGCTGGCTGTCTGGCGGTTCGGGCGGATCGAGGAGAAGTGGACGGCGGGTCTCCACCCGGCGGCCGTCGAGGCTGCCGACTAGCCCTCGGCCGCTACGACCGGCGGTTCCGGAGGATGGACCTGACGGTCAAAGCGCGCGGAACGGGCGCCTCTATCCACTGAACAGCCGATGCCAGGCTCATCCTTTACTTGGACCCTTGGGCGCAAATCACCCGCCTGTCCACCCCGCGTGACATAGTCTCGAATCGTGACAGAGCGTGTATCGACTGATCGCAGTGCGTCATGACACGCCGCCCGATGAGCCCCGTTTTCGACGGGGCGGTGGTGGCTGTCGGCTCCGTGCTGGGCATCTTCGCGCTCGCACATGAACTGATCTTCTTCGACGTCGCCGACCCCAAGTATTTCCTGGCCGTCCCGCTCATCATGTTGATGGGCTGGTTCCCGATGTTGCTCGGCCGAGCCGGGGGCGGCATCGAGATCGGTCTCGAGGCCTGTGTCCTGATCTTCCTGGCCGTGGTGACTACCCCGGTCCAGGCCGAGGCCGTCTGGTTCCTCGGCTGCCTGGGCTGTCAGCTGCTGGCAGACAAGCGCACCCCGACCAAGCTGTTCAACATCGGTATCGGTGCGATGGCAGGCGGTATCGGCATCTTCTGCATCCAGGCCGCTCGCTCCTCCACTCCGAGCACCCCCCGGGAGCTTTTCGCCGCGGGCCTGGGGGCTGCGACGTACTTCGCGGTCGACTTCTCCGTGTCGGCGGTCTCGTTGAGCCTCGAGGAAGATCTCAGCATCTCCGCCGGACTACGGCCCACCGGGGCTCTCGGTGCCCTCGTCGCGTTCCTGGGCATCGCCTCGCTCGGTTATCTCGCTGCCCTCGTGGTCCGTGACCTGCCGCCGTGGTCGGGGATCCTGTTAGCCGTCCCGATCTCGACCATCCTCGTCGCGTCGCGTGCTCAGTCGCGCGGGAGCGAACATGCCAGACGATTGAAGATCCTTCTCGACACGGCCGTCCGGGTACAGACGGTCTCCGATCGTGACGCGGTCATGGAGGCGCTCACCATCGGTGCGAGCGACCTCCTGCGCGACGAGCGGGTCCGCCTCCGCACCGAGCCACCGAGCGGCACCGAGATCGGAGTCGCTGTCCACGGGTGCGGGGAGGAGATGTGGGTGGTCGGGCCTGCACTCAACCGCGCGCGGTCGACCGCCGGGGACGACCGACAGGGCCTGACCGCGCTGGTCGCCGTGGCGGAAGATGCCTTCGCCCGCCTCAGGCTGAGCGAGGACATGGCGCATCTGGCGTGGCACGACCCCCTGACGGGCCTGCCGAACCGCTCTCTGTTCATGGACCGGGTCGAACACGCGATGGAGATGCAGGTACGCCGTGGCGGCCAGCTCGCCGTCCTCTTCTGTGACCTCGACGGGTTCAAACGGGTCAACGACCTCTTCGGCCACGCCGCCGGCGACGAGCTTCTCTACGAGGTGGGTGCCCGCATCAAGTCGACCGTGCGTACGACGGACACGGTCGCGCGGCTCGGCGGCGACGAGTTCGCCGTCCTGCTCGAAGAGGTCCAGCATCCCGACGATGTCGGCGCCTCGTGTGAGCGCATCCTGGAGGCGTTGCGTCGCCGGATCGAGGTGGCTGGAGAAGCGGTATCGGTCACAACGACCATCGGTGTGGCGTTGTCCAAACCCGGTGACTCGGCGGACGCGCTGCTGAGCCAGGCCGACCTCGCCATGTATCACGCCAAGGGTCAGGGCAAGGACCGGTACGAGACCTACCGTCTGTCGTTCGGCGACGAGCGGCTGCAGCGGATCGAGCTCGTCGAGACGCTGCGTCGAGCGATCGAGACCAGGCACCTCGAGGTGTTCTACCAGCCGGTCGTCAATCTCCAGACAGAAGCCATCCTGGGTGTCGAAGCGCTCGTCCGCTGGCGGCGGGACGGGGTCCTGGTGCCGCCCGACCTGTTCATCCCCACGGCCGAGGAGAGCGGTCTGATCGTCGGCCTCGGAGCTCTCGTCCTCGACATCGTCGCCGAGCATGCGCCACGGCTACGCGCCGCAGCAGGTCATCCCCTCTCGATCGGGGTCAACATCTCCCCACCGCAGCTGCACACGCCGGCGTTCGAGCAGCAGGTTCATCGGGCTCAAGAAGCCATGGGGGACACTCAGCTCGTGCTCGAGCTGACCGAACGCGACTTCGTCAGCAACGACGAGGAGACCGTGGCCAGCATGACCGCCCTCGCCAGTTCCGGCGTCAACTTCGCGATCGACGACTTCGGGGTCGGCTTCTCCGCTATCGGGTATCTGCAACGGCTCCCGGTGTCGATCCTCAAGGTCGACCGGTCGTTCCTGGCGCACATCGAGGACGACCCCAAGGCGTGCTCGCTCGTGCGCTCGATGGTCGTGATGGGGGAGGCGCTGGGCCTCGACGTGGTGATCGAGGGTGTCGAGCGCGAGGGCCAGCTCCAGCACGTCATCGACCACGCAGGCGGCGCGATCGCGCAGGGGTTCTTCTTCGGCAGGCCGCTTCCGATCGACGAGGCGATCGAGGCTCTCGCAGCATCTCCCCCCGTCGAGATCGGCGCAGCTCGCCGCGTCGTACCCACGGGGCCGCTCGCGTCCGCCTGACGGCAGCTCATCGGATGCACCCTCGGTGCGGCCCGGAGAGGAGGGCCGATTGTCCGGAATGACGCGTGATCCCGCCCACTGCTCCCGCGATCTAGAGGCAAATGCTCTATTTGTCGTTTGGCCCCGAGTGGCCCCACCGTTAACGTCGCCTGCTGCATCGCCCACAACTGAAGAACACGAGAGCCGCACGCCGAGTCCTACCCCGCGCCTTTCGTGCCACCTGTAGTCGACAAGCTCATCTCACGAGGGTAGGAGTGGGGGAACCACGAATCCGCACGCGAAAGTGCGACACGAGCGAGTGTCGACCGCGTGCTTGGGGTTAAGCCGCCGTTCGTCCGTTGACGAGGCCGCCGGGCACCTTCGAGCCCGAACCCGACAGCTCACCTCGCAGGCGTGAGAAGGAGAACTCCCCATGCCCGCACCTCTCGTGCGGCGACGAAGCCTCGTCGCCGCCCCTGTCCTGCTGCTCACTGCCCTGCTCGTGACGGTCCTGATGACCGTCACGACGTCCGCTCCTGCCGACGCGTTCACGGCCCAGGCCCGCTCGCATCGTCACCACAAGGTGATCCACGGGCTCCAGGTCGCCAAGAACCAGGTCGGTGACCCCTACCGGTACGGAGCCGACGGCCCCAGCGCCTTCGACTGCTCCGGCCTCACGGAGTACGCGTACAAGATGGCCGGTCTGCGGCTGCCACGTTCGTCAGACGCCCAGTACCAGCACGTACGGCACATCAGGAAGCACAACATCCGACGCGGTGACCTGATGTTCTTCTTCGACGGCGGCGGCGTGTACCACGTCGGTCTCTACCTGGGCCGGGCCCGTGACGGTCGCGCGCTCCTGCTCCATGCCCCCTACCCGGGCCAGCGCGTCCACCGTGAGCGCGTCTGGACCAGCCACTGGCGCGCCGGCACCCTACGCCTGCGCTGACCAGGTGCCCCGTAATGGTTCCCCGCGCTGACCGGATCCAGGCTGGACGACCAGCGGCTGCGGGTGATCCACGACACCCTGACGGTGGGGGGTGCCCGGATCGCAGTCGTGCCTGCGTCACACTGGAATGCAATCCCATTCGTCGACCTTGAGGAATCGCTGCATGTCTGTACGCCGTCGTACGTTCGCCGCCGCCAGCACCCTGGTTGCGTTGTCGCTCGCCCTCGCGGGGTGTGGCGGCGATGACAAGAAGTCCACGGCCTTCGACACGCCGACAGAGTCGGTCAACACGGCCAACCCCGTCACGCTCAACGGCCAGTGGCCGTTGACCGGCGAGAAGATCTCCGGCAACCTGCCGGACCACCCGGTCTACGTCGTCAAGATCGACAACACCGAGGCGTCTGCACCGCAAATCGGGCTTGGCAAGGCCGACCTGGTCGTCGAGGAGCTGGTCGAGGGTGGACTCACCCGACTGGCCGTCTTCTTCTACCAGGACATCCCCGCCCAGGTGGGCCCGGTGCGGTCGATGCGGGCATCTGACATCGGCATCGTCAAGCCGGTCAACGCGACCCTCATCGCCTCGGGTGGCGCGCGTCCCACCGTGAGTCGGCTGAGTGCTGCCAAGATCCAGACCCAAACTGAAGGAGCGGCCGGCTTCAGCCGGGACAGCAGCCGGAGCGCGCCGTACAACTTGTTCATGGCATTGGGTGACCAGGCCGACAAGCCCGCACCGCACTGGCACCAGCCCACCCACACCTACCTGCCCTTCGGCCCGGCCGACGCCTTCTCCGGCACCATCCCGGTGAAGACGATCACCGCCCAGTTCTCCGGCGGCCACACCACGTCGTGGGCATGGAACGGCAAGCAGTGGACCCGGCCCGGCTCGTACGCCGCCACGGGTGACGACTTCATGGCCGACAACGTGCTGCTGCTGCGCGTCAAGATCGGCGACGCCGGTTACCTCGACCCCGCCGGCAACCCGGTCCCTGAGACCGAGTTCGTGGGGAAGGGCGAGGGTGTGCTCGTCCACGGCAGCAAGGCCAAGGCCGTCGTCTGGAGCAAGAAGATCAAGGGCGGGCCGTTGCACCTGCGGACCAAGGCAGGCAAGAACGTGAAGGTGCCGGCTGGTCACACCTGGATCGAGCTCGTGCCGGCCGCGACCGGGAACGTCACCCTCGCGAAGCAATAGGGGACTTCGGGCCACGGCCTCATCGGGGCCGCCGACTTTTGCGATGATGGGCGTATGTCATCCGTGCCGTCCGTCTCGTACTCGATCACCGTTCGCCTCGTAGTCCCCGCCGGGGGTACCGCTGTCAGCCAGCTGACGAACGTGGTCGAGAGCAGCGGCGGCGTCGTCACCGCGCTCGATGTCACCGCATCCGGACTCGACCAGCTCCGCATCGACGTCACCTGTGCCGCGCGGGACACCGACCACGCGGAGCAGATCGTCGAAGCCCTGCGCGGGGTCGAGGGTGTCGACGTCCACAAGGTGTCGGACCGCACGTTCCTCATGCACCTCGGCGGCACCATCGAGATGGCCTCGAAGCACCCGATCCGGAACCGCGACGACCTGTCGATGGTCTACACACCCGGCGTCGCCCGCGTCTGTCTCGCGATCGCTCGCAACCCGGAGGACGCACGGCGGTTGACGGTCAAGCGCAACTCGGTGGCGGTGGTGACCGACGGTTCGGCCGTGCTCGGCCTCGGCAACCTCGGACCGGCCGCCGCGCTTCCGGTGATGGAGGGCAAGGCCGCGCTGTTCAAGCGCTTCGCCGGCATCGACGCCTGGCCGCTGTGTCTGGACACCCAGGACGTCGACGAGATCGTCCGTACCGTGCAGATCATCGCCCCTGTGTTCGCGGGTATCAACCTCGAGGACATCTCGGCCCCGCGGTGCTTCGAGATCGAGGCGCGGCTGCGTGAGCTGCTCGACATCCCGGTCTTCCACGATGACCAGCACGGAACCGGGATCGTCGTGCTGGCGGCGCTGACGAACGCCCTCCGAGTCGTGGGCAAGACCCTCTCGGAGGTAAGGATCGTGATGTCCGGAGCGGGTGCCGCCGGCTCCGCAATCGTCAGGCTGCTCCTCGAGGGAGGGGCTAGGGACATCGTGGTTGCGGACATCGACGGCGTCATCAGCTCCACCCGCCAAGGGATGAATCCGTCGCTGGTCTGGATCGCACAGAACACCAATCGGGCCCGTTTCGCGGGCACGTTGAAGGAGGCCGTGCGAGGTGCCGACGTGTTCATCGGTGTCTCGGCACCGAACGTGCTCGACGGCGACGATGTGGCCGCGATGGCCGACAAGTCCATCGTGTTCGCGCTGGCAAACCCCGACCCCGAGGTCGACCCCGCCGTCGCCCGGCAGCACGCTGCCGTCGTGGCGACCGGCCGGTCGGACTACCCCAACCAGATCAACAACGTGCTCGCGTTCCCCGGCGTCTTCCGGGGCTTGCTCGACGCGTCGGCGACGGCGATCGAGGACCCGTTGCTCGTGGCAGCGGCGAAGGCGATCGCGGGCACGGTCGACGACGAGGAGCTGAACGCCAACTACATCATCCCCAGCGTGTTCCACGAAGAGGTGCACAAGGCGGTCGCCACCGCCGTCCGGGATGCTGCCAACGCGGCCGGTGCCTGACAAGGTGTCGCGACGATGAGCTTCCATACCGGGCAGCTGCTGCTCGCCACGCCGCGGCTGGTCGACCCCAACTTCGCCCGGGCGGTCATCTTCCTGCTCGTTCACGACGAGGACGGCGCGTTGGGCGTCATCATCAACCGGCCGTCCCAGCTACCGGTGGGGTCCGTGCTGCCCACGTGGTCAGCCGCGGTGACGGCACCGCCCCTGCTGTTCAGCGGTGGGCCGGTCTCGCCGGAGTCCGCCCTGGCCGTGGGTCTGTCGCTCGGTGCCGGCCCGGACGAGGGTTTCAAGCGGCTCACCGGCGACGTCGGCCTCGTCGACCTCGATGCGGACCCGTCTCAGGTCCAGGCAGACCTCGTGGGGCTACGCGTCTTCTCCGGGTATGCCGGCTGGGGCTCCGACCAGCTCGAGTCCGAGCTGGCGGAGGGCTCGTGGTACGTCGTGAACGCCATCCCCAAGGACCTGCTGGACCCCGAACCCGAGGGCTTGTGGCGAGCCGTGCTGCGCCGCCAGACCGGCGAGCTCGCCTACGTCGCGACGTTCCCCGACGACCCCAGCCTGAACTGATCAGCAGGCGTCGTAGACGTACTGGCTGCTGCTCGGACGACGAAGATCGCGGTCGCGGTAGATGATCGACCACCGTGCACCATGCTGCCGACAGGCGCGGGTAAAGGACGCCCGGCCGTTGTCGGAGTACTCGATCTCGATCACCTGCCGACCGTAAGCGCGGCGGTAGGAGCCGCACTCGGAGTACTCCGAGCACTCCTCGGCGACGGCGAAGTCGAACCCGATGCTGATGCGGGCGGATCGGCTGAGCCCGGCCAAGTTCTTCTGTGCGATCGCGAGTCCCACGTGATGGGCGCGGGCTACCAGCAACCGGGCCAGTGCGAGGTTGTCGGACCGGCTCAGGAGCCGGTGCGAGCGGGTGAACGAGTCGAGGTTATCCGGCTCGACGGCCTGGAAACCTGAGCGCTGACACCCGGAGATCCATCCGCCGACGACGCCGCCGATGCGGTGTCGCCGCGTCGGCGTCGAGGTGTCCAGCAGCACCTCGCCCGGCCAGCCCGGGTCGTGCACGAGGGTCCCGTGCCGTCGCAGCAGCAAGCCCGGGTGGTGTCGTTTCCACCACCGCAGCTGGCCTGGTTGCGTCTGGAAGGCGTTGACGTAGCAGATCGAGTACGCCGACGAGGCCGGTGACTCCGTCCGGTCCCGCGTCACGACCCGGACGCCGTGCGGGGGGCGGTAGGAGCCGCCGAGCTGGTAGTCAGCCTTGGCATTCACCGGTGGAAGCCGCACGGATGGGGCGGTAGGCGCAGCAGCCGGTGCCACGAGGAGCGCGGCGCAGGTCAGCACAACAGGTGCGAGCATGTCGTTCATTGTGGTCCAGTCACTGTCGGGTCGATGCGGAAACGCCGTAAACTGCGGACGTGAGCACCCAGCTGAGCCCAGGCGTCGAGACCGTCGAGGACCGACGCACCCAAGAGCTACCCGACGAGGGTGGCCACGATCGCTTCAGTCACTACGCGCCGAAGGACAAGCTCACTGAAGCGATGGTGATGGGCACCCCCATCATGGCGCTGTGTGGCAAGGTCTGGGTCCCGTCGCGCGACCCGAAGAAGTACCCCGTCTGCCCTGAGTGCAAGGAGATCTGGGAGTCACTGAGCCATGGCGACGATGGCGCCGGCAGTGACTGACCGGGCCCGCGCGCGGTGAGCGGCCTCGCACCGTCCGCTCCAGGTCTTCGCGTGCTCGGATCGCTGGTGCTGTGCGCGCTCCTGCTGGCCGGCGGTCAGCTCGGGAGTGTACCCTTCGCCTCGGCTGCCCACCCGCCGGGCGAGCAGGCCCCGTGCCGGCCCGGTGTCAACGGTCCGGCGACGGCAGCTGGTCCGGCGCCGCGAGCGGTCCGCACCGTGCACGTCGCGGTGTACGTCCATGTGCTGCGCAGTCCCGCGCACGGGAACGTGTCGACGCGCAGGATACAACGCCAGCTCGAGATCTTGACCGGCGCGTTCGCCGGCAAGCAGAGCCCGCAAGCCGCCCGGTCTCCGTTCGTCTTCACGCTCGCCGGCGTCGACCGGACTACGAACGCGCGGTGGTACCGCATGGATGAGGGCAGCGTCGCCGAGGGGCACGCCAAGCGCGCCTTGCATCGCGGTGGTCCGGGTGACCTCAACCTGTACATCGGCATGAACAAGTCCGGCAGCCTGGGCTGGGGCAGCCCGCCCGGCGCCGTCGCGGAGGCAGCCCGGATGGACGGTGTCGTGATCCGGCGCAGCACCATGGCAGGCGGCCGCGGGGGGCACTACAGCTCCGGCGACGTCGCCGTGCACGAGACCGGTCACTGGCTGGGCCTGCTGCACACGTTCGCCGGTAAGTGCGGGAAGAGGGGTGACCTCGTGAGCGACACTCCTGCCGAGGCCCGTCCGTCGTACACCTGCCCGCTGCGCCGCAACACCTGCACCGCACCGGGCCGGGACCCGGTGCACAACTTCATGGACTACTCCTACGACTCCTGCATGAACCGGTTCACGCCGGGCCAGGTCGCGCGGATGCGTCAGCAGTGGTCGGACTTCCGGGCGGGCGGCGGCTGATTGAACGCGACGCGTACAGCGGTGGTCGTCGGGCCCACCGCACCGGAGTACCGTGTGCTCTCCTTCGGCGTCTTCGCGCTGATCGTGGGCATCGCCTTCGAGTTCATGGCCGTGGCGACGGCGTTGCCGGTCGCCGCCCGGGACCTGGGCGGTCTCGGGCTCTACCCGTGGGCGCTGACCGGCTTCCTGGGCGCCGCGATGTTCGCCAACGGCATCGCCGGCGAGCTCTGTGACCGGCTCGGCCCGAGACTGCCGCTCGCTGCAGGCGCCTCCGCCTTTGCGATCGGTCTGGTGATCTCGGGACTGAGCCAGTCGATGTCGATGCTCATCTGCGGGCGGATCGTCCAGGGGCTGGGCGCCGGGTTCACGATCGTCGCCGTCTACGTCGTGATCGGTCAGTGCTACCCGGAGGCCGTCCGGCCGCGGGTCATGACGATGATCTCGACGGCGTGGGTGGTGCCGGCGGTCATCGGCCCGTTCATCGCGGGCGGTCTCACGGAGTACGTCTCGTGGCGGTGGGCGTTCCTGTCGCTCGTGCCCATGCTGCCGATCCCGATGTTCGCGGTCCTCAGGCGGCTTGGTCCGACCGCGCCCACGCAGACACGCCGACCCGGCCGGGTCCAGCTGGCGGCAGCGATGGCCGTCGGCGCGGGACTGCTCCAGTGGGCGGGGCTGCTGGCCGAGTCGTCCCGCTGGATGTACGCCGCCTTGACCGCAGTTGTCGGTGTGGTGCTGGTGGTGACCGCGGCGCGCAGACTGTTTCCCCCGGGAACGCTCCGCCTCAAGCGTGGCCTGCCGTCGGTGATCGCCTTCCGCGGCGTGACCGCCGGCGGGTTCTTCGGCTGCCAGGCGTACGTTCCACTCATGCTGGTCGAGCACCGCGGGGCGACTCCCACGATGGCCGGGCTGGCCGTGGCCGGTACGGCGTTGGGGTGGTCGACCGGTTCGTGGTGGCAGGGGCGGCCGAACCTGCGGACGACGCGTACCTCACTGGTCCGACGCGGGTCCCTCATCTCCACGCTCGGTGTCGTCGTGACCGCCTCGGCGGCCGTGGATACTGACGCGCTCACCGTGCCCGCCTGGCTGGCCGGCGTCGGCCTGCTCATTGGTGGGCTCGGCATGGGTCTGGCGATGGCCAGCAACGCGGTGCTCTTGTTCGAGTTCTCACCGGTCGCCGACCGGGGCGCCAACTCGGCCGCCATTCAGATGAGCGACTCGCTGGGTGGGCTGCTCGTGATCGGGGCGGCCGGCGTCGGGTACGCGATCTGGCGCGACTCCGTCGACCACAGCCTGCTGTTCCTCGGCATCTTCGGCCTTGCGACGTTGGTGATGTTGTTCTCCGTCGTGGTGGCCTTCCGCGTTCGACCCACCCGTTCCCGGTGATGTTCGTCTCACGAACTGATCCGGCTGACCGTCGGATGATTCAGACCGCCGTAGGTGGGCACAAAGAAGCAAGGCGTGTTTTCACCGCGGTGGAGGCCCGCCCACGGCGGCCCGTTGAGCCACCAGCGTGCTCTGCCGGGCTTTCGGATGGGAGGGCGGCAACGCCCTCCCCATCCGGTCGCTTCAAGGCTTCTCGATGCGCCGCGAGTTCTGGTGGCTCACGATCTCTCGCGCCACCTCGACCAGCTTCAGGTTCATGTCCTGCGAGGTCTGTCGCAGGATCGCGAACGCCGCCTCGTCGTCGACCTGGTGGAACGCCATCAGCAGTCCGACCGCTTTGCCGATCTCGCGGTTGCTCTCGAGCCCGGCGCGCAGCGTGACCGCGTCACGCTTCTCAGCGGCCGCCAGGAGGGCCACGGAGGCGAAGGACACGATCAGCGCCGCCTGGTCCACGGACTGTGCGGTGAGCGCTCCTGGGGTGTCGGAGAAGAGGTTGAGAGCACCGGCCTTGCCGTCCGCGCTGATCAGCCGGAAGCCCGCCATCCCACGCACCGGAGTCTCGGCCAGGACTCGCCGGGTCAGCTCGGGCCAGGGAGAGCCGTCGGTCAGGTCCGAATCGACGTACGCGGCATCGTCCTCGATCGCATCGAGGCAGGGACCATCACCGATCTCACGTTCGAATCGGTCGATCCGCGCGGCGATCTCGTCGCTCGAAGCGGCCGTGAGCGGTGAGCCGTGACGCATGAGCATCAGGCTCGCGTGGTCGCAGCCGGTCACGAGCCTGGTCGCGGCGGCACAGATCGCCTCGTAGATCGCGTTGAAGTCGTCCCCGGCATACACCACATCGGCCAGCGACTGGAACGCGGTCGCGGTGATGCTGGGCTGAGCCGGCTTCGGCTGCGGGGGCTGCTCGAGCTCATCGGTCATGGCGTGCGCCGGCTGGAGGGGCTGGGTGGCTCCGTCCGGCCTGCCTCTCTGGTTGGTCCTCGCGGTTCGACGATGTCGGGCAGGCGGGGCCGCGCTGCCGCCGGTCATTGTGCCACGGTGCACAACCTCCGGCAGGAGCTGAGGCTGACGCATCTCGCGTACCGGTGAGTCCGGCCACGAGAGGGCCGGCATCGACGTAGGCTGTGCCACTCGTCCGCCCCTGCACCGAGAGGTTCCTGACGCCACCGTGGCCCGCCCCGCACCGTTGCCCCTCAGCCCGGCTTACCCCGACCGCGCCGCGTGGGGCACCGCGACCAGGCTTCGGGCCTGGCAGCAGGAGGCCCTGGAGAAGTACCTCTCCGCACCCCACCGCGACTTCCTCGCTGTCGCCACCCCTGGGGCCGGCAAGACCACCTTCGCCCTGACGATCGCGGCCGCGCTGATGGACCGCCGCATCATCGACCGCATCACGGTCGTGGCCCCGACCGAGCATCTCAAGGTGCAGTGGGCCGAGGCCGCCGCAAAGGTCGGGCTGGCGATCGACCCGGCATACTCACCGACCCAGGGCAAGACCAGCAAGGACTACGTCGGCATGGCCGTGACGTACGCCGGCGTGGCGACCAACCCGCTGGCCTTCCGGGTCCGGACCGAGCGGTTCCGGACCCTGGTCGTTCTCGACGAGGTGCACCATGCGGGGGACGCGCTGACCTGGGGGGACTCGATCCGCGAGGCGTTCGAACCGGCGACCCGGCGGCTCTCCATGACGGGTACGCCGTTCCGGTCCGACGTCAACCCGATCCCGTTCGTCACCTACACGCGCGACGACGAGGGCGTTCCGCGCAGCGCCGCCGACTACACCTACGGTTACAGCGAGGCCCTCGCCGACCATGTGGTTCGTCCCGTGCTCTTCATGGCGTACTCCGGCCAGCTCCAGTGGCGGACCCGGGCCGGTGACGAGATCTCGGCCCGGCTCGGAGAGCCTCTGACCAGGGACCAGACCGCGCAGGCTCTGCGCACGGCGCTCGACGCCAACGGCGCGTGGGTGCCTGCCGTGCTCGAGGCGGCGGACCGTCGGCTGAGCGAGGTACGTCGCCACGTCCCGGACGCCGGAGGCCTCGTGATCGCCACCGATCAGGACTCCGCGCGCGCCTACGCAGGGCTGCTCACCCGGGTCAGTGGAGAGAAGCCGACCGTGGTGCTGTCGGACGAAAAATCGTCCAGCAAGAAGATCTCCGCGTTCAGTGCTGGCGAATCGCGATGGATGGTCGCCGTGCGCATGGTGTCCGAAGGTGTCGATGTGCCGCGCGTGTGTGTCGGCGTCTACGCCACCACCACGGCGACGCCGCTGTTCTTCGCGCAGGCCATCGGACGCTTCGTCCGTGCGCGACGCCGGGGTGAGACGGCGTCGGTGTTCGTCCCCTCCGTAACGCCGTTGCTCGCCCTGGCGGCCGGTATGGAGGTCCAGCGCGACCACGTGCTCGGGCGGCCGATCCGCGACGACGACGACATCTTCGCGGCGGAGGACGAGCTCCTGGCGCAGGCCCGACAGGACACGGCCGCGGTTCCCGACGAGCAGGCCGGCTTCGCGGCCCTGTCGAGCCAGGCGTCGTTCGACCGCGTCGTCTTCGACGGCGGCGAGTTCGGCCACGAAGGTCACGTCGCTGTCGGCAGCGACGAGGAGATGGACTTCCTCGGCATCCCAGGGCTCCTCGAGCCCGACCAGGTCCGTGACCTGCTCGCACATCGCCAGTCCGAACGGATCAAGGAGAACAAGCGCACCGGTCGGCACCGGGCGCCCGAACCATCCGCGTACGAGCGGCTGGCCGGGCTGCGCAAGGAGCTCAACGGCCTGGTGGCCGCCTGGCACCATCGCTCCGGGTCGCCGCACGGCGTGATCCATGCCGAGCTCCGGCGTGCCTGCGGCGGGCCCCCTGCCGCGGTGGCCACCAGCGAGGAGCTGGCCCTACGCATCGACACCCTGCGCGCGTGGGCGGCCAAGCGGCGTACCTGACGGCTGGCAGGTCAGCCCTGGACCGCGGCGGCGACCAAGGGGAGCACCCGATGAGGGATCTGGTCGGCCAGGGCGATCATCGTCGCCGACCGTTCGATGCCGGGATGGGCGACGACGGTGTCGAGCACGCGCTGGAGATCGGTGTTGTCGCGCGCCACCACCCGGCACCACAGGTCGCCTGGCCCGGTGACCGTATGGACCTCGAGGACCTCGGGGATCAGCTCGAGGTGGTCGCGCACGGGGTCGTGACCACCACTTTGCCTGATCTCCAGGGTGACGAAGGCCGTGACGGGGTAGCCGAGCGCGGCGGGGTCGAGCTCTGGCCCCCACGAACGGACCACGCCGGAGGCCTCCAGACGGTCGAGCCGGGCCTGGACGGTGCCACGGGCCACCCCCAGGCGGCGAGACGCCTCGAGCACCCCGATGCGCGGCTCCTCTGCGAACAGCCGTACGAGCGCGGCATCGAGCTCGTCGATCGCCATCCGAGCCTCCCTCGGGTATCACGTGGTGGTCAGGCTGTGCACAATCATACGTCGAATCGAGAGAAGCACCATGCAGGTTGATTACTCTATGGTGGAAGCCTTGCGCACAATGTGTACTCCGACCATGATGCCTACATGAGCGAAACGCTGACCCCGCAGGAGCTTCAGGCCGACCTCACCCTCGAGCAGCTCAAGCAGCTGGTCGGCCTCGTCGAGTATGACGAGGACAAGGACCCCTTCCCGGTCACCGGCTGGGACGCGATCGTCTTCATCGTGGGCAACGCCACCCAGGTGGCGCACTACTACCAGTCCGCGTTCGGGATGGACCTGGTCGCCTACAGCGGCCCCGAGACCGGCAACCGCGACCACAAGGCCTTCGTGCTCAAGAGCGGCTCCTGCCGGTTCGTCGTCAAGGGGGGCGTCGCTCAGGACAGCCCGCTGCTCGACCACCATCGAGCCCACGGCGACGGCGTCAGCGACATCGCCCTGGAGGTCCCCGACGTCGACAAGTGCATCGCACGCGCCCATGCCATGGGTGCCACGATCCTGCAGGAGCCCGAGGACGTCAGCGACGAGCACGGAACCGTCCGCCTGGCGGCGATCGCGGCGTACGGCGACACCCGCCACACGCTCGTCGACCGCTCCCGCTACGACGGTCCCTACCTCCCCGGCTTCGTCCCGCGGACGACCACCGTCGCCCGACCCGAAGGTGCACCGAAGCGGCTGTTCCAGGCGCTCGACCACGTCGTCGGCAACGTCGAGCTCGGCAAGATGGACGAGTGGGTCGGCTTCTACAACCGCGTGATGGGTTTCGTGAACATGGCGGAGTTCATCGGCGACGACATCGCGACCGACTACTCCGCCCTGATGAGCAAGGTCGTCGCCAACGGCAACCACCGGGTTAAGTTCCCCCTGAACGAGCCTGCGATCGCCAAGCGCAAGAGCCAGATCGACGAGTTCCTCGAGTTCTACCAGGGCCCAGGAGCCCAGCACCTCGCGCTGGCGACCAACGACATCCTCGCGACGGTCGACGCGATGACCGCCCAAGGCGTCGAGTTCCTGGCCACACCCGACTCCTACTACGAGGACCCCGAGCTGCGTGCCCGCATCGGTGAGGTGCGTACGTCGATCGAGGAGCTGCAGTCGCGGGGCATCCTGGTCGACCGCGACGAGGACGGCTACCTGCTCCAGATCTTCACCCGGCCGATCGGTGACCGGCCGACCGTGTTCTTCGAGCTGATCGAGCGGCACGGGTCACTCGGCTTCGGCAAGGGCAACTTCAAGGCACTGTTCGAGGCGATCGAGCGCGAACAGGAAGCCCGCGGCAACCTCTGACCGACCTGTCCCTCCCGAGCCTCGCCCTGTCCGGGCGAGGCTCGGGACGTCTCAGGGACGTTCCGGCTCGGGCGTCGACTCCGCACCGAGCAGCTGACCGGCCTTCGGCAGCGCCACACCTGAGTCGGCGTAGTAGTCCTCCGGGACCGTGTGGTCCGAGCCCGCAGGGGCCTTCGTGGCGCGGAGCAGCAGCGTCAGCACCACCGCGACGATGATGTTGATGAGCAACGCGGTGAGCGCGATGTAGACCTTGGTGTCGGTGAAGGGGAAGACCGCGAGCGGACTCCCGAAGTGGCGTTCGCCGTTGACACTCGGCGTGGGGGTGCCGTCGACCAGCTTCACCGCGATGTTGGGGACCTTCTGCTGGTACGACACGATCGTGCCGTAGACCATGCCCGCCGCCCAGCCGGCCAGCAACGCCCACTTGTGGAACCACCGGGTGTAGAGCCCTGCGACGATCGCCAGGAACGTCTGCAGGATCCAGACCCCGCCGAGCAGCTGCATGTTGATCGCGTTCTGCTTGTCGAGTCCGAGCACGAACAGCAGGGCGCCGAACTTCACCACCAACGACATGATCTTCGACGCCTTCGCCTCCTCGGCATGCGTGGCGTCCTTCTTGATGAACTCCTTGTAGATGTTGCGGGTGAACAGGTTCGCGGCCGCGATCGACATGATCGCCGAGGGCACCAGGGCGCCGATGGCGATCGCGGCGTAGGCAACGCCGGCGAACCAGCTCGGGAAGTTGTCGCGGAACAGGTGGGGCACGGCCAGCTGCGCGTTCGCCGTACCGTCTTGACCGAACACCGACGTCTGCGCCGCGATGGCCGCGAAGCCGAGCAGCGCCAGCAGGCCGAGCAACAGTGAGTACGCCGGCAGGATCGTGGCGTTGCGGCGAATGGTGTTGCGGCTCTTGCCCGAGAGCACCGCCGTGATCGAGTGCGGATACATGAACAACGCGAGGGCGGAGCCGAGGGCGAGTGAGGCGTACGCCCAGTAGCCGACCGGACCGCCGCCGGGGACGAAGATGCCGATCGGGAGCTGGGTGGTGGGGTTGATAGTGGTCATCTTCGTCTTGGCTGCGCTGAACACGTCACCGAAGCCGAAATGAATCGCCACCCAGATGACCGCGACCACGATCACGAGGTAGATCAGGGTGTCCTTGACGAACGCGATCAGCGCCGGGGCGCGTAGCCCGGAGGAGTAGGTGAAAGCAGCCAGCACGGCGAACGCGATGAACAGCGGCAGGTCACGGACGAACCAGCTGCCCTCCGCACCGAGGCCGATCGTGTCGAGGACCGCCTCGATACCGACCAGCTGCAACGCGATGTAGGGCATGGTCGCGAGGATGCCGGTGAGCGCGACGGCCAGCGAGAGGCTGCGTGAGTCGTAGCGTCCACGAATGAAGTCCGCGGGCGTCACGTAGCCCTTGGCATGCGCCACCGACCACAGCCGCGGCATGAAGATGAAGATCAGCGGGTAGACCACGATCGTGTAGGGCACGGCGAAGAAGCCGCTGACCGCGCCCGTCGCGTACATCGCGGCCGGCACGGCGACGAACGTGTAGGCCGTGTACAGGTCACCACCGAGCAGGAACCAGGTGGTGATCGTGCCGAAGCCCCGGCCTCCCAGACCCCACTCGTTGAGTGAGGCCATCGACGCGGGACGGCGCCATTGCGCCGCGTAGAAGCCGCCGATGGTCACGACGATGAAGAAGAAGACCAGCACGGTCAGGGCGACGCCGTCGACGTTCGCGGCGAGCAGTCGCTGGTCGTCCATCACAGCGGTCGGAGCGCCGTTCATCGACCATCACCTCCCCGGGCCTTCTCGATCACCTTGAACGCGGCGTAGGTGAAGCCGGAGGCCAGGAAGACCCACGCGAACTGGTACCAGTAGAAGAACGGGAAGCCCCACAGGTGCGGATCCTCGCCGGCGTAGATCGGCACGATCATCAGCCCGAGCACCGGGATCGCGAGCAGGACTCCCGCGGTGACGAGCGTGGGCGTGGGGAGGCGGTGGCGGTCGGTGGACATCGGTCCTCCTGGGGCTGGCAGGCAGGGTGTTCGCGTTGGCCGAACCCGAACAGTCCGACAACCTAGTCCTCTCCGGTCGACTCCGCCACCGGTGCGGCGGCTTGACGGTCGCCATCGACGGCTCGGCTGGCAGAACCGTCGTATGGTGAAGAGATGAGGACAAATGACGTCGTGGACAGCTCGGTCGTCGAAGCCCTGAGAAGCGGACTGCCCGCTGGGTCGGTCGTCGTCGACGACGACGTGCTGCGCTCCTACAGCGTCGACCGAGCCATGTACTGCGCCGCCGGCAAAGCGCTGGCGCTCGTGCACGCGCGTTCGACTGCTGAGGTCCAGCACGTGATGCAGGTTGCCACCGAGCATCGGGTCCCGGTCGTCCCCCAAGGCGCACGCAGCGGCCTGTCGGGGGCGGCGAACGCTGTCGACGGCTGCATCCTGCTGAGCCTGGAGAAGATGAACCGGGTGCTCGAGGTGGATGCTGCCAATCGCATCGTGGTGACTCAACCCGGCACCTACAACGCCGACCTCTCCCGTCGAGTGGCCGAGGACGGCCTCTTCTACCCGCCCGACCCGTCGAGCTGGGAGTTCTGCTCGATCGGCGGCAACGTGTCCACGAACTCTGGTGGCCTCTGCTGCGTCAAGTACGGCGTCACAACCGACTATGTGCTCGCGCTCGAAGTCGTGCTCGCCGACGGGCAGGTCCTGCGCACCGGACGTCGAACCGTCAAGGGCGTTGCCGGCTACGACCTCACGCGGTTGTTCGTCGGCAGCGAGGGCACGCTCGGCGTGATCACCGAGATCACGCTGCTGCTGCGACCGGCGACCGAACGGCCGCTCACGGTTGCCGCGGTCTACGACTCGGCTGCCACGGCCGCCGACGCGGTCTCGCGGGTGGTGCGTTGCGGAGTCGTTCCATCGCTGCTCGAGTTCATGGACAAGGTGAGCGTGCACGCCGTCAACGAGGCGTTCAACATGGGCATCGCCCCCGAGGCGGGCGCACTCGTGCTGGCGCAGTCCGACGCCGGCGGAGACCGGGCCGCCGACGAGATCGCCACCATCGCGAAGGTGCTCGAGGAGGCCGGGGCCATCGAGATCGCGGTGGCCGACGACCCGGCGGAGGGTGACCTTCTGCTGGCGGCCCGGCGCGAGGTCCTCACCGCGTTCGAGAAGCTCGGCACCACGATGATCGACGACGTGTGCGTGCCGCGCACCCGGCTGGCCGAGCTGATCGAGCGCATCGAACAGGTGTCGGCCGAATGCGGCCTCACCATCGGTGTCGTAGGCCATGCCGGCGACGGCAACTTCCATCCCACCGTCGTCTTCGACGGGCAGGATGCCGACCAGGTGGCCCGGGCGAAGCAGGCCTTCGACGACATCATGGTGATCAGCCTCGAGCTCGGTGGCACGATCACCGGCGAGCACGGCGTCGGAGTGCTCAAGATGGCGCTTCTGGAGCGTGAGCTCGGCGAGCTGTCCCTACGAGTGCATCGCGACATCAAGAAGGCGCTCGACCCACTGTCGATCCTCAACCCCGGCAAGGTCTTCGCCCTGGACCGCGCCGGTCTGGACTGATGCCGTCATACGTCGCCTTCCTGCGTGCCGTGAACGTGGGTGGGCGGATGGTCAAGATGGCTGCGCTGCGTGAGCAGCTCGAGCGACACGGGTTCAGCGACGTCGAGACCTTCATCGCCAGTGGCAATGTCAAAGTCACCACTCGGCTGCGCTCCACCGGCTCCGTCGAGAAGAACCTCGAGAAGCTCCTGATCGAGTGGCTCGACTTCGAGGTGCCGTCGATCGTCCGCACTCCAGCACAGCTGGCCGCGGCATACGCGGCAGGTGGTGACCTCGAGCCTCCGCTGCCGGGGACGCCGCGCCACTACGTGGCGTTCCTGCGTGACAAACCGGGCCCCAAGGCGGCGGCGGCGCTGGCCGCCTGGGAGGAACCGGACGAGCGCGCGATGGTCGTCGGCCAGGAAGCTCACCTGTGGCTCGCATCGGACCGTCCGAAGCTGACCAACAGCCGGATGGAGAAGATCCTCGACACCGTGGGCACGGCCCGGGACTGGAAGACCTTGACCAAGCTCGTCGACCTCTGGACCTGACGGGTAGCAGGGTCGCTCGCGTGGCGGGTCCGGCGGGACGTCGGTAGCGTGCGACGTGTTCGCACCGCTCACTCGCACCCAGGAGCGCGTCATGTTGCTGTCCACCTATCAGCCGGACATCGAGTCGATCGGCGGTTCACTCACCGCCTCGGCCCTGGTCGCCGCCATCCCCCTCGCCACCCTGTTCGTCATGCTGGGGGCGCTGCGCATCACCGCCTGGATCTCCGGTCTGGCCGCCCTGGTGGCAGCTCTCCTGGTCGCCGTGGTCGGGTTCGGTATGCCGGTCGGCCAGGCCGCGCTGGCCGGCAGCCAGGGAGCCGCCTTCGGCTTCTTTCCGATCATGTGGATCGTGATCAACGCGATCTGGGTCTACAACATGACGGTCCAGACGGGCCACTTCGACGTGCTTCGACGGTCGTTCGGTCGCGTCAGCGACGACATGCGGATCCAGGCGATCATCATCGCGTTCTGCTTCGGCGCCTTGCTCGAGGCGTTGGCGGGCTTCGGTACTCCGGTGGCGATCACGAGCGTGATGCTCATCGCCCTCGGCTTCCAGCCGATCAAGGCGGCGACCCTGGCGCTGGTCGCGAACACCGCGCCGGTCGCCTTCGGCGCACTGGCGGTACCGATCACGACCTTGAGCACCGTGACCGGCTTCCCGGTCGACACCCTGGGTGGGCTGGTCGGACACCAGACGCCGGTGCTGGCGCTCTTCGTCCCGCTGGCGCTGGTGTTCATCGTCGACGGTCGCCGAGCGCTGCGCCAGGTGTGGCTGCCGGCGCTGGTCTGCGGGTTTGCTTTCGCCACTGCGCAGTGGCTGACCGCGACGTACTTCTCCGTGCCGCTCACCGACATCGTGGCGGCGCTCGTCGGCGCGCTGGCCGTGGTGACGCTGTTGCACTTCTGGCAGCCCGCGGAGGGATATCACGAGGTCGACCAGTCGCAGGACACGGCCGGCGTCCCCGGTGGCGCAGAGCGCGTCGCAGCATCGCGCGGCGGTGGAACGGGGACCAGGGCCGGGGTGCGGACCGACGCAGCGGTGACGGACTCGGGGGGTGAGATCGCGAAGGCGTACGCGCCGTACCTCGTCATCATCGCGGTCTTCAGCCTGGTGCAGATCCCGGCGCTGAAATCGGCGCTAGCGGAGGCGCCGTTCTTCTACAGCTTCCAGTGGCCGGGCCTCCATCTGCTGACGGCCGGGGGTGACCCGTCGACCCTGCCCACGTTCAACCTGAACTGGCTCGGCGCCGCCGGCACCTTGATGATCATCTCCGGCCTCATCACGATGCCGATCATCGGCATTTCCCCGCTGGCCGCTGCCCGCGCCTACGTCAAGACGTACGTGCAGCTGGCGGCGGCGATCGTGACCGTGATGGCGGTGCTCGGCCTCGCTTACGTGATGAACTCGTCCGGACAGACCACGTCGCTCGGGACCTGGATGGCGCAGACGGGATCCGCCTTCGCCCTGCTGTCGCCGGTCCTGGGCTGGCTCGGGGTCGCGGTCACCGGTTCGGACACGTCGTCCAACTCGCTGTTCGGCGCTCTGCAGGTCACCGCGGCCGGCCGGACGGGGCTGGACCCGGCCCTGATGGCTGCCTCGAACTCCTCGGGCGGCGTCCTCGGCAAGATGATCTCGCCGCAGAACCTGGCCATCGCCGCCGCTGCCGTAGGTATGACCGGCCGCGAGGGGGACATCTTCCGCAAGGTCGTGGGCTGGAGCGTGCTGTTCTTGGGCGTGATGTGCGTGCTCGTCTACCTGCAGACCACGGTGCTGGCCTGGATGCTCCCGTAGCCCCACCTCAACTCCATCACCCCCACCATTTCCCCGCGAATTGCGGGAAAGTGCAGGGCGACTCGCCGGCCTGCGCCTGTACTTTCCCGCAATTCGCGGGGGAGGGAGGGAGGGAGACGGGGGACCGAAGACGGTGGTCAGACCAGGTCGACGCCGGCAGCTCTCATCTCCTCCAGGGCGGCGGTCGTCGTCTGCGACGCGACCCCGGCGACGTAGTCGGTGAGCACCCGGGTACGCAGCCCCGCGCGCTGCGCATCGAGCGCGGTCGCCCGCACGCAGTAGTCGGTCGCGATGCCACAGACGTCGGCGGACTCGACCTCGTGGTCCCGCAACCAGTCGAGCAGTCCCTTCCCGTCGGCCGTGAGGCCCTCGAACCCGGAGTACGCCGCTTGGTACTCGCCCTTGAGGAAGATCCCGTGGAATGGCTGCGGGTCGAGGTTGGGGTGGAACGCCGATCCCTCCGTGCCCACGACGCAGTGCGGCGGCCACGACTCGACGAAGTCGGGATCGTCGGAGAAGTGCTCGCCCGGGTCGATGTGGTGGTCTCGCGTGGCGACGATCACGTCGTAGTCACGGTCGCGCTCGTCGGCCTCCTGCCAGCGGTGCAGCAGCCCGCCGATGCGGAACGCTGCCTCGGCGCCGCCGGCGACGGCCAGGCTGCCACCCTCACAGAAGTCGTTCTGCACATCCACCACGATGAGCGCCCGCGTCATACCCTTGCTCCTCCCGCTCGACAGCCCCAAACTAGCGGGACTCGGCCGATGCAGGTACTAGCCCCGACCCAGGTACTCGGTGGGGATCGCCGCCTCGCCACGCGAGAGCTTGTGCGCGGCGAGCGGCAGTTCGGCGGTCGACGACGCATGGCGTTCACGAGCGGCCTGGAGCGACTCCCGGCCGACCACCTCGCCATCGCGGACCAGGGGTACCAACAGCGCGCGGTCGTCGCCGTCGTCGTCTGGAGGTTCTCCGATCCCGACGACTTCTGACTGGGCCGTCCCGAGCGGGTCGCGCCGCCGGAGTGCCCACTTGCGCCCGCCGATCGAGATCTTGTCGATGCTCTTCTTCGCGACCGCGCGGAGCGGCGTACCGGGATCGGTCGAGTCAGCGCGCGCCACCAGCTTGTACACGAATCCGCAGGTGGGGTGGCCTGAACCGGTCACGAGCGAGGTCCCGACTCCGTACCCGTCGACCGGGGCGGCGGCCAGGCCGGCGATCGCATACTCGTCGAGGTCGCTGGTCACGATGATCCGGGTGTGCGTGGCGCCGAGCCCGTCCAGCTGCTGGCGTACTTGCCGAGCCAGCGCGCCGAGGTCGCCCGAGTCGAGCCGAACGGCGCCGAGGTCGGGGCCTGCCACCTCGACGGCCAGCTGCACCGCCTCCGCGACGTCGTAGGTGTCGACGAGCAGCGTGGTTCCCGCTCCGAGCGACTCGACCTGAGCGGTGAACGCCTCGCGCTCGGTGTCGTGCAGCAGCGTGAACGAGTGCGCGGCCGTCCCTGCAGTCGGCACGCCGTAGTCGAGCCCCGCCTGCACATTGGACGTTGCCTCGAAACCGGCGATGTACGCCGCCCGCGCACTCGCCACCGCGGCCCACTCGTGCGTTCGCCGCGACCCCATCTCGATGCACGGCCGTCCTTCGGCGGCGCCGACCATGCGAGAAGCCGCAGACGCGACTGCGCTGTCGTGGTTGAGGATCGACAGCAGCAAGGTCTCCAGCACGACGGCCTCGGCGAAGCTCGCCTCGACGACCAGCAACGGGCTGCCGGCGAAGTAGACGTCGCCCTCGCCGTAGCCCCAGATGTCGCCGGTGAAGCGGTAGCTCGCGAGCCAGTCGAGGGTCGCCGCGTCGACAACGTGATGCTCGCCGAGGTACCCGAGCTGGTCCTCGGCGAACCGGAACGACTCCAGCGCGTCCAGCACCCGGCCGGTCCCGGCGACCACCCCATAGCGGCGCCCACTGGGCAGACGCCGCGCGAACAGCTCGAACACGCTGGCACGTTGCGCGGTGCCGGAGCGCAGCGCTGCCTGGACCATCGTCAGTTCGTAGTGATCGGTCAGCAGACCGGTGGCGAGCATCTGGTCAGCGTAGTGGCGACGTAGGCGGCCTTCGTGACTGATCCCAGGGCTCTGAAACAATGGGGCCGTGACCGCGACACCGGAGTCGACGACGATCGAGCGCCCCGAGACCGAGGACGTGGTCATGCTCGAGCCTCCTTGGATCACCCTCGTGTGGGACGACCCCGTCAACCTGATGTCGTATGTGACGTTCGTCTTCACCGACTACTTCCACTACTCCCGCAGCAAGGCGGAGAAGCTGATGATGCAGGTACACACCGAGGGCAAGGCCGTGGTGGCGACCGGCTCGCGCGAGGAAATGGAGCGCGACGTGCAGGCGATGCATTCCTACGGGTTGTGGGCGACGCTGCAGAAGACCGACGCATGAGCTTGTTCCGCAGCCGGCGCAGGGGTCGCGTGCTGGTCGAGCTCCCGCCGTATGCCGCAGGGCTCCTCGCCAACCTCACCCGTCAGCTCATCGAGCTGCTGAGCGACGGCGAAGCCACGGACGCCAGCCGTGACCCGCTCGAGGCGATGCTGGCGATGGACGGACCGCGCGACGCACCCGAGGACGCCGCATTGCGCCGGCTCTTTCCCGATGCCCGGCAGGACGACGAAGAGGCGGCCGCGGAGTTCCGGCGCTTCACCGAGCGGACGCTGCGCGACGGCAAGATCCGCGATGCCAGGGTCGTGCTCACCCGCGTGGGCGCCGTCGACGAACCGGCCGACGGTGATCCGGAGGTCGATCTGGAGTTCGAGCTCGACCGCGAAGAGGTCCGTTCCTGGCTGCGCTGCCTCACCGACCTGCGGTTGACGCTGGCGGAACGGTTGGGCGTCACTGCCAACGACGACGCGTACTGGGACTCGCTCGAGCCCGACGACGAGCGGCTCCCGATCTATGAGATCTACGGCTGGCTGGGTTACCTGCTCGAGTCGTTGCTTGACGTCGCGGGCAAGTAGCGCACCCGCGAACGTCTCGGCATACGGACACGCCCCTGCAGGAGCGGACCCCGGCAGCAGCGCCCCTACGCTGGGTTGGTGCTGAAGATCGGACGAGTCATCTACGACCAGATCGTGGCGCACGCACGCCGCGACCACCCGGACGAGGCGTGCGGGATCGTGGCCGGTCCGGAGGAGAGCGATGATCCGCGCCGGTTCGTGCCGATGGTCAACGCGGCACGCTCGCCGACGTTCTTCCAGTTCGACCCCACCGAGCAGCTCAGGGTGTGGCGTGAGCTGGACGACAACGACGAGGTCCCTGTGGTGATCTATCACTCGCACACCGCCACCGAGGCATACCCCTCGCGTACCGACATCAGCCTGGCGGCCGAACCCGGAGCCCACTATGTCCTGGTGTCCACGCGTGAATCGGGTCACGTTGACGGGGCCGCAGGCAGGTCAGAGGAAGCGCCACCGGAATTTCGCTCGTTCAGGATTGTTGAAGGAGTCGTCACCGAAGAAGAAGTCGAGGTCATCTGAATGGCAGTCGAAGTGAGGATCCCTACGATCCTGCGCACCTACACCGCTGGCGCCAAGGCCGTCGATGGCGATGGCCAGACCCTCGCCGAGGTCATCGAGAGCGTCGAGAACGGGCACCCGGGTATCAAGGACCGTCTCGTCGAGGACGGCGACCTGCGCCGCTTCATCAACATCTACGTCAACGACGAGGACGTGCGCTTCGTCGGCGGCCTGACCGCACCGGTGAGTGACGGCGACACCATCGTCATCCTGCCCGCGGTCGCCGGTGGTCAGTAGCCGCCCCCATGCGCTTCGACTCCCTGCTCGACTCCGTCGGCGGTACTCCGCTCATCGGCCTACCGGCCCTGTCACCATCGCCCGACGTGCGCCTGTGGGCCAAGCTCGAGGACCGGAACCCCACGGGCTCGATCAAGGACCGCGCCGCCCTGCGGATGCTTGTCGAGGCGGAGAAGGAAGGCCTGCTCTCTCCGGGTTGCACGATCCTCGAGCCGACATCGGGCAACACCGGCATCTCGCTGGCGATGGTGGCCAAGCTGCGCGGCTACCAGCTGGTCTGCGTGATGCCCGAGAACACGTCGAGCGAACGTCGCCAGCTCCTCGAGATGTGGGGAGCGCAGATCATCACCTCGCCGGCGGCCGGCGGCTCCAACGAAGCCGTCCGGATGGCGAAGGCAGTCTCGGCCGAGCACCCCGATTGGGTGATGCTCTACCAGTACGGCAACCCGGCGAACGCGGCCGCTCACGAGGACGGGACCGGCCCCGAGATCCTGGCCGACCTGCCCAGCGTGACCCATGTGGTGGCGGGGCTGGGCACCACGGGCACCCTGATGGGGGTCGGACGCTTCTTCCGCGCCCACAAACCCGAGGTCCGGATCGTCGCGGCAGAACCCCGATACGGCGAGCTCGTCTACGGTCTGCGCAACCTCGACGAGGGGTTCGTGCCGGAGCTCTACGACGAGTCGCTCATCGACGCCCGGTTCTCCGTCGGGCCGCGGGACGCCGTCCGGCGTACCCGCGAGCTGCTCGAGCGCGAGGGCATCTTCGCCGGCATCTCGACCGGCGCCATCCTCCATGCCGCGCTCGCCCAGGCGGCGAAGTGCGTCAAGGCCGGTGAGCCCGCCGACATCGCGTTCGTCGTCTGTGACGGCGGCTGGAAGTACCTGTCCACCGGCGCCTACGAAGGCACCCTGGACGAGGCCGAGGACCGCCTCGACGGCCAGCTCTGGGCCTGACGCCGACTCTCTGGCTTGCGGTGCGCCGGCGTTCGTTGCGCGTCCTAGTTGGCCGGCGCCTGCTTGGCCAGCTTGGCGACCGACGTCGAGCCGAACGGGACGAAGACCGCCGAGATCGTCTGGTCGGTGACGAAGGCGGCAGCATTTGTCTCGCACTCGCTGAGCTGCAGCGCCACCGTTCGCGGCCCCTTCTGGACAGGGAAGAGCGCCTGGACGTTCACGTTGCCGCTGAAACTGCCGTCCTGGGTGAGGGTTGTTGCATGCGCGGTCGACTTCTTGACCCCGAGCGTGAGTCTCGCCGTGAGGACGGCGGGGTTCGGGAAGTCGGTATCGCGGGCGGATCCCACACTGCCCCAGACCATGAGGAAGCCCTTGCGTGGGACGACTGTCTTCAGCGTCTGCGTCGTGGTGAAGGTGCACGTGGCGAAGTTGTCGATGGAGTTCGAATTCTTGACGCTGGTGGCTTTCACCAGCTGGTTGGCGCGGTATCCGTTCAGCGTGGTGGCATCGATCTTCGCCTTCGTGGGACGAGGAGCTGCTTCACCTGATCCGGAGTAGACGACAGCACCGACGATGAGGGCGACGGCGGCGCCGACGGCCGCTGCGCTGACGTGAGAGCGAGTGGGCATGCGCATGGCTGGTCCTTCGTGAAAGGCAGGAGACGAATCTGGGCCCGGATTCCCGGGCGGCGGCAGGTGCGCGTCCACCCAGCAAGACCATAGGCGTCGGTGTCAACCGTGGGAGTCGCCCTGCCGGTTGGCGCCACCGGCAGACGCGTTCAGGCCGGAGAGGTAGGCTGGCTCGCGATTGCCGGACACCATCCTTCTCGAGGCCAGTCGTGCGTGAAATCGTCGTCTTCAGCGGCAGTGCTCATCGTCAGCTCACCCGGGCGATCTGCGACTCGCTCGGCGTCCGGCCGTCCCCGGTCGAGATCAAACGGTTCAGCAACGACTGTCTCCAGGTGCAGCTGCAGGCGAACTGTCGCCAGCGCGACGTCTACCTCGTCCAGCCGCTCGTCCCCCCGACTCAGGAGCACCTCATGGAGCTTCTGTTGATGATCGACGCGGCCAAAGGGGCGTCCGCGGCTCAGATCACCGCCGTCATCCCGCATTACTCCTACGCCCGGTCCGACAAGAAGGACGCCTCGCGCATCTCGCTCGGCGGACGTCTGGTGGCGGACATGCTGGTCACGGCCGGCGTCGATCGAATCCTGACGATGACGCTGCACGCGCCACAGGTGCACGGCTTCTTTTCCGTCCCCGTCGACCACCTGACGGCGCTGGGAGTCCTGGCTGACCATTTCCGCGGCCGCGACCTCAGCGACACCGTCGTCGTGTCACCCGACCTCGGCAACGCCAAGACGGCGACCCAGTTCGCCCGGTTGCTCGGCCTGCCGGTGGCGGCGGGAAGCAAGCAGCGGCTGGCCGACGACACCGTGATCATCGACGCGATCGTCGGTGACGTGACCGGCAAGCGCGTCATCGTGCTCGACGACGAGATCGCGACCGGAGGCTCGATCGTGGAGCTCCTCGACAAGCTACGCGACCTCGGCTGCACGGAGGCGGCCGTCGCGTGCACGCACGGTCTCTTCGTCGGCAAGGCCGTCGACCGGTTGCGTGACCACCCCGCCATCAGTGAGGTCGTCACGACGGACACGGTCCCGGCTCCCAGTGACTGGCCAGAGCTCAAGATCCGGACGGTGGCCGAGCTCTTCGCCGAGGCGATCAGCCGCGTGCACGCCGGTGAGTCGGTCAGCTCCCTGTTCGACGGCGTCGACCCCGCGCACGGCCCCCCGCAGCCGACCCTGCCGTTCGACGAGCACGCGCTCGACTTCGTCTGAGTCGGTGTGTTGTCTGTCGCAGTTGCGGCGCAGGAGACCCCGATGGTCGTACGCTCACAAGCGTGGCGGACGCTCCCATCGGCATCTTCGACTCCGGCTTCGGAGGCCTGACGGTGGCGCGTGCCGTACTCGACCAGTTGCCGCACGAGCCCGTGCTCTACCTCGGTGACACTGCACGACAGCCCTACGGGCCGAAGCCGATCGGCGAAGTGCGCGAGTATGCCCTGGAGTGTCTGGACCACCTGGTGGAGCAGGGCGTCAAGGTCCTGGTGATCGCGTGCAACTCCGCCAGCGCCGCCGTGCTCCGCGACGCCCGCGAACGTTACCCCGTGCCCGTAGTCGAGGTGATCTTCCCGGCGACCCGACGGGCGGTTGCCGCCACCCGCTCCGGAAACGTGGGCGTGATCTGCACCGAGGCGACCCAGCAGTCGATGGCGTATGACGACGCGTTCGCGGCCGCACCCCAGGTCACGTTGACGACCCGTGCCTGCCCGCGGTTCGTCGAGTTCGTGGAGGCGGGGATCACGAGCGGTCCCGAGCTGATCGAGGTCGCACGCGGCTATCTCGAGCCACTCGGAGAACGTGGCGTGGACACCCTGATCCTTGGGTGTACGCACTACCCGCTCCTCACAGGCGTGATCTCGTACGTGCTGGGCGACGACGTCACGCTCGTGTCCAGCGCCGAAGAGACCGCGAAGGACGTCTACGCTCTGCTCGTGCGCAACGGCCTCGAACGTGACCCGGGCCTGCCGGAGCCGAGCCATCGCTTCCTCACGACGGGGCGGCCGAGCGACTTCCGCGAGGTGGGTCGCCGGTTCCTCGGCCCCGAGCTCGATCTCGTGGACCAGTTCGCGTGGGTCGGCGCATGAAGCTGACGATCGTCGGGTGCTCCGGGTCGTTCCCCGGACCTGACGCGCCCGCGTCCTGCTATCTCGTCGAGGCGCCGTACGAAGGCGGTACGTTCCGGCTGCTTCTCGACCTCGGGTCGGGGGCGCTGGGCCCGTTGCAGAAGCACGTAGGACTCGACGAGGTCAACGCCGTGGCGCTGTCGCACCTGCACGCCGACCACTGCCTCGACCTGTGCGGGCTCTACGTCGTGAGCACCTACCACCCGGGCGGCCGGCTGCCGATGATCCCGGTCTACGGACCCGACGGGACAGCTGCGCGGATGGCCCGTGCCTACGACCTGCCGGAGGCGCTAGGCATGGACGGCGCGTTCGACTTCCGCACCTACCCCGAGGCGCCGTTCGAGCTGGGGCCGTTCAACGTCGAGGCCGTCCGTGTCGACCACCCGGTCACGGCCTACGCCCTACGCGTGACGTATGACGGTCGCACGCTCGTGTACTCCGGTGACACCGGCCCGTGCCGAGGACTCGACGAGATCGCCAAGGGTTGTGATCTGCTGCTTGCCGAGGCGTCCTTTCTCGAGACCGAGCCGGACAACCCGCCCGGGCTGCACCTCACCGGGAGAGAGGCCGCCGACGCGGCACAGCGGGCCGGTGTCGGGCGGTTGGTGCTCACACACATTCCACCGTGGTATGACGCCGACGTGGTCATGGCAGAGGCGACGCCGCATTTCGACGGGCCGATGAGCCTGGCCCGTCGCGGGGCCTCCTACGACATCTGACGGCGCACCGACCACGGCTGGCTTCCCGCGAATTGCGGGAAAGTTCAGGTCGACACGCCGATGACGTGGTGCACCTTCCCGCAATTCGCGGGGGAGTGCGCGTCCGGAGTACCGACCCTCGTCGCCGGCAGGCCGTCTATCGCTGGGTATGGTCGCGGGCATGACCCGACATGACGGCCGCGCCGCCGACGAGCTCCGCCCGATCACGATCACCCGCGGGTGGCTCGACCACGCTGCCGGCTCGGTGCTCGTCGAGTTCGGCAAGACGCGGGTGCTGTGCGCGGCGAGCGCCTCGACCGGAGTACCCCGGTGGCGCAGGGACAGCGGGCTCGGCTGGGTCACCGCGGAGTACGCGATGCTGCCGAGCTCGACGCACACCCGCTCGGACCGTGAGTCGGTCAAGGGGCGCATCGGTGGTCGCACGCACGAGATCTCGCGGCTGATCGGCCGGTCGTTGCGCTGCATCATCGACTACAAGGCCCTCGGCGAGAACACGATCGTCCTCGACTGTGACGTGCTGCAGGCCGACGGCGGGACGCGGACGGCAGCGATCACCGGCGCGTACGTCGCGCTGGCCGACGCTGTCGCGCACCTGCGCGGTGAGGGCGCGCTGAGCGGCGAACCGCTGACCGGGTCTGTGGCAGCGGTGTCGGTCGGCATCATCGACGGTGAGCCGCGGTTGGACCTGCCGTACGAGGAGGACGTTCGGGCGGAGACCGACATGAACGTCGTCATGACGGGTGAGGGTTCGTTCGTCGAGGTGCAGGGCACGGCCGAGGGTCAGGCCTTCGACCGCGCGATGCTCGACTCGCTGCTCGACCTCGCGGCCAAGGGATGTGCAGACCTGACCCGGTTGCAGAACGAGGCACTCTCGTCGTGAGCCAGGTCTTCCTCGCCTCGCGGAACCCCAAGAAGCTGGAGGAGCTGCGCCGGATCCTTGCTGCCGTCGTACCGGGCGTCGAGGTGCTCGGACTGGACGACGTCGTGTCGTACGACGAACCGGCCGAGACCGAGCCGACGTTCGAGGGCAACGCGTTGCTCAAGGCGCGCGCTGGTGTCGAGGCGACCGGCCTGCCGACGCTCGCGGACGACAGCGGGCTGTGTGTGGATGCGCTCAACGGGATGCCCGGGGTGCTGTCGGCACGCTGGGCCGGGGTGAAGAAGGAAGATGCGGCCAACAACGTGCTGCTGCTGGAACAGCTCGCCGACGTGCCGGACGAGCGCCGCGGGGCGGAGTTCCGGTGCGCCGTTGCGTTCTGCCGGCCGGGAGGGGTCGAGGACGTGGTGTTCGGCGTGATGCGGGGCTCGATCATCCGCGAGCAGCGGGGTGACGGCGGCTTCGGGTATGACGTGGTGTTCGTGCCTGAAGGACACGAGGTGACGAGCGCGGAGATGACGGCGGCCGAGAAGGATGCGATCTCGCACCGTGGCCGGTCGCTGCGCGCCGTGGCGCCGCTGGTCGCCGCGCGCTGGGCTGAGCGGATCCCGCGCCCGGGCTGAACCGGTCGCCGCACGACAGGGGCCGATCGGACGTGTCGTGCGGCGTGGTCACGGCACGATGGACGGCGCCGGATCCCGTAGGGCCGGTGGGAGTTGAACCCACACTGTCACGGACCTAAACCGTGTGCCTCTGCCGTTGGGCTACGGCCCCTCTAGCCCGCCATCCTACGAAGCCCGGCCGTTTCGTCGTACCACCGGCGCCGAGCCCGGCGTTTCGTCGTACCACCGGCGCCGAGCCCGGCCAAGCCCCGCTAGCCACCTGTGGCCAAGGCACCTACCCAGTCCGAGCCCCACGTTTGCCTAGTTCACAAGCCAGCTGGCTTGTGA
>JANLYC010000025.1:0-10034 GCA_031365435.1 Nocardioidaceae bacterium | reverse complement strand
GTCGACGAAGCACCAGGCTCCGATCATCCGCCGCTGCTTGTTGGGCAGCACCCGCCGAACCTCCTGACGAGGACCGAGCAGCACGGCCCTCGGCTCGAGCAGCTCGAACGTCGGCAGCTGGTCCCTCGACCCTGCAGGGAGCACCAGCTCGCGGTCGGCCTCGCTGTTGCTCATCCCTCAACACATCGTTCCGGCTGCGGGCGGCGTGCCGTCGACCAGAAAAGTGTCGACCGCCTGCTGGATGCAGACGTTCCCCGAGCCGTACGCCGTGTGCCCGTCACCGTCACGGCTCAGGAGCACGCCCGACTTCAGCTCCGCGGCAAGCTTGACGGCTTGCTCGTACGGCGTCGCCGGGTCTCTCGTCGTTCCCACGACGAGGATGGGAGGCGCCCCCATTGCCGAGAAATCGGGACGGGGCTGAGACGGAGCGACCGGCCAGTTCGAGCACGTGTAGGGCCACCACATCGCCGCTGGACCGAAGACCGGAGCCTTGTCGATGAACTGCCGGCCGCCCGCCTCGATCCGAGGCAGCGACTCAGTCTCCGGGTGGTCGAGACAGTTGACGGCCGGCTGCACCTCGAGGGAGTTGTTCGCATAGGTCCCGTCCGGCTGGCGATCGGCGTAGATGTCGGCCAGCAAGAGCAGCGTGTCGCCCCTGCCATCAAGCGCCTGCTGGAGCGCCTGGGTGAGGTAGGGCCAGCTGTCACGACTGTAGAGCGGGACGATGACCCCGAGGAACGCCAACCCCTCGGTCACCACGCGTCCGCTCGACGTCGGCAACGGGTTCGCGTCGAGCTGTTTGAACAGGGAGATCACCCGGCTGCGGGCGGCGTCGACCGAAGCGCCGAGTGGACACTTGCCCTGGCTCACGCAATACGAGAGGTAAGAGGTCAACGCATCGTCGAAGCCGGCCGCCTGGGCGATGGCGCTCTGCCGGGGAGCTGCGAGCGGGTCGACCGCGCCATCGAGGACCATCCGGCCGACCTTCTTCGGGAACAGCGCCGCGTACGTCGCACCCATGTAGGTGCCGTACGACGCACCGAAGAAGTCGAGCTTGGCGTCGTGGACGACGGCACGAATGATGTCCATGTCGCGCGCCACCTCGACCGTGGACACATGGGCGAGCAACGGTCCCGACCTCGCCACACAGCCACTGGCGAACGACGCCGACAGCTGTTGCAGCTGCTTGACCTCCGCGGGCGTGTCAGGCGTCGGGTCGGAGGCGACGAACGCGTCGAGCTTGGCATTGCTGAGGCAGTCGACCGGGGTGCTCTGTCCGACGCCGCGCGGGTCGAAACCGAGAACGTCGTACACGGCCGTGACGGTCTTGTCGAGGCCGATGTAGCCGAGGTAGTCGATGCCCGACCCCCCCGGACCGCCGGGGTCGATGAGCAGCGTGCCGCGACGGTTCGCGGGGTCGGTGGCCAGCTGGCGCTTCGCCTTGATCGTGATCGCCTGGCCGTTGGGGTCGGAGTAGTCCAACGGCACCCAGATACTGGCGCACTGACCGCCGTCACACCGCGCCCACGACACCCGCTGGTCGTAGAACCTCGTCAGCCCGTTGCCGGGTGGGCCGGCGCCGAAGCCTTCTGGAAGCCCCCCGGATCCGGTGGCGCCCGGCGACGTCGCCCCGCCCGATGATGGGTCAGAACCGCTCGGTGAGGCCGGCGTACCTTTGGAAACGTCTTGCGCACCCCCGCAGCCCGCCATGACGAGAAGGGCAGTCATGGCGGCGACGGCAGTCAGACCGCGACGACGGCGCGGAAACCCAGGGGCGGCGTAGGTCACGCGCCCAGGGTACGTGGCGGTACGGCCCCGTCGTGGGTCTCCCGCGCGACCCGAGGACAACGGCACACTCCTACCGCATCCGCGCGAGCCGTCGCCAGAGCCTACGGAGCGAGTGGACCGGTGAAGTCGTCGAAGCCGGACTTCACGACGAAGCAGAGCACACGGTGCCCGGACGGATCGTTCCAGATGCCCTCGGTAGGAATCAATCGATACGGCTCATATCCCCCGCCCTGCACGGCCGGGATCGCCGAGACGGCGTCGAGACAGGGTTGGACAGACTGGTCGTCCAGACCCGCCTGCCCGGGATAGGAAGCGCTGTCGATCCTGATGACGGCTACAGCCTCAGCGTTGTGCGGCTCGCTGCAGGGAACGCCCTTGAGCTTGAAGGTGTCGATGTTCTCGGTGCCACTGGAGCCCGGGATCGCGATGCAGTCGCCCTCACGGATGTCACCGAAGCCGAGGCGACCGCTCTTGGTGATGGCGCCGCTGTCGTCGCGACCGGCCTGTTGGCTCACGGCCCAGACGCCGAGGGCGATCAGCCCCACCCACCACAGCACCGACAGCACCATGCCGATGATCGCGAGCGTCTTTCCCTTCTGGCGAGCACGGCCGATCTTGACCAGCGCGACGATGCCGAGCGGGATGGCGATCAGGATTCCGACCAACGGGATCAGCAGCCCTACGACGAACGCGGCGATGGCCCAACGGCTCCACCCGGTGGGTCCGTCGCCGCCGTACTCAGCGCCTGGATAGCCCGGATAGCCCGGATAGCCACTCGGCGCTCCCGGCCCGGGTGGTGGCAGGTAGCCCTGTCCCGGCGCTCCCTGTCCGGGCGGTGGGAAGGGTGGCGGGGGCGGGGTTGACCCGGGGTCGGGCTGCGCCTGGCCGGGATATTCGGGGTACGAAGGCCCGCTGCCTCCTGATGTGTCGCTCATGCCGGTCCGCCCCTCAGCGAGATCATCAAGGATTCCAAGGCCAACAACGGTGCGATCTCACCCTCGAGCCGCTCCCGTGCCGCGAAGATCGCAGCCAGCCGCCCCGTGGACACCTCACCCGTCGTACCACGCGCCATCGTAGCGATCTCGCGTCTCAACTCCTCGTTGACGAGCTCGGTGTCGGCGCCGATCTGCAGACAGAGCACGTCCCGGTAGAACGACGCCAGGTCGATCAACGAACGGTCGACGGCGTCCTTGACCATACGCTTGCCTCGCTGCTTCTGATGGCCCTCGAGCTCCTTCTTGGCAGCGGCGTAGCCGGTGGCCTTGACACCGCGCGTGCCAGCACCGAACGCGAGCTCGAGGTCGGCCTGCTCACGGGCGTTGAGCGCGTCACTGCGCGGCTTTGCCTCCTCTGTGGCCGCGTCGACGAGGTTGGCCGCGGTCGTCATGCAGGAGCCGAGATCGGTGAGCTGGGTGGGGATGACCAGCACCTCTCGCCGCCGGTTGCGAGCCGCCTCGTCACGGGCCAGTGCCCGGGCACGACCGATGTGCCCTTGCGAGGCGCGCGCCGCGAAGCTGGCGACGGCGGCGCTCACGCCGTCGCGAGCCTCCAGATGCGCCGCGACCTCACGCGTCGAAGGTGTCCGGAGCACCAGCGCCCGGCAGCGAGACCGGATCGTGGGGACGACGTCCTCGACCGTGGGGGCGCACAGCATCCAGACGGTGCGCGGTGGTGGCTCCTCGATGCTCTTGAGCAACGCGTCGGCAGCTGACTCGTTGAGCCGGTCCGCGTCCTCGACGATCATCACCTGCCAGCGACGACCGGCGGGAGCGAGGGCGGCCCGTCGAACGTACTCGCGGATGGCGCCGACCCGAATGACGCTCTCCTCGGTGGCGATCAGCGTGACGTCGGCGTGCGACCCGGCCAGGGCGGTGCGGCAGGCCAGGCACTCACCGCAGCCGCCACGGTCGCACTGCAGCGCGGCGGCGAACGCCCGCGCGGCCGTCGAGCGTCCCGAGCCGGGTGGTCCGGTGAAGATCCAGGCATGCGTCATCGAGGTGCCCGGCTGGCCGGCCAACGCCAGCTCGGCTCCTGAAACGGTCGCCTTGAGCTGCTCGACGATGCGGGCCTGACCGACCAGGTCGTCCCACACGCTCACGCGTCGGCCCCCTCGTGTCGGTCAGCGAGCGTGAGGACGGGTGTCAGCCGAACCCGGACGGCCGCTGCGATGTCGTCGGTCGGCAAGCGGGCATCGACGACGAGGTAGTGGCTGGGGTCGGCAGCGGCCAGCTCGAGGAACGAGTCGCGAACCCGGTGGTGAAACGCCGCGGACTCCGCCTCGATGCGGTCCGGCGACTCGAAACGGCCGAGGCCGAGCTCGGGGTCGACGTCGAGCAGGACCGTCAGATGAGGGCGCAGCTCGGCGGTCGCCCACCGGGCGATGTACTCGACGTCGAGCGGGAGCAGATCGCGCCCCGCGCCCTGATAGGCCAGCGTCGAGTCCACGTAGCGATCGGTGATGACGACCGAACCGCTGGCCAGAGCGGGGCGCACCAGCTTCTCGACGTGCTCTGCCTTGTCGGCGGCGTACAGCAGGGCCTCGGCCCGGTGATCGAGCTCTCCCGTTTCGGGCGACAGCAGGATCTGGCGCAGTTGCTTCCCGATGGCGGATCCACCGGGTTCGTACGTGAGGACGACGTCGTAACCCTCGGCTTCGAGCCATGCTGCGAGCAGGCGTGCCTGCGTCGACTTGCCCGCCCCTTCGCCTCCCTCGAACGCGACGAAGACACCGTGCTCGGCGTACACGCCGTGCTCACCCATCAAGGACCTCTTCAACTCGCTCCAGACCGTGGTACCCGGTCGGTCGTTCATCTGACGGTACGACAGCACACCGACGGCGATCATCACCAACGACGAGAAGAACATCGTGATGGCGGCGCCGTTGTAGTCGAGCACATTGTCGTCGTTGAGCACAAAGCGATGCGTACCGATGAGTCCTGCCGCGAGGGGCGCGAGCGCCAGCACCAGGGCCAGCACCAGGCGGATCAGCGTCTGGACGAACGCGAACGTCCGGCCGCGCAGAGCGTCCTCCACCTCCAGACCCAACAGCGTGTAGCCGGTGATCCACGCCGTGCCCGAGAAGTAGCCGAGCAGAAAGGTCAGGAAGGTCACGACCGGCAGGTTGGCCACCAGGGCGACGCTGGCGAGGAGGAGTCCGGCCGCGATGATCGAGACCCCGAAAAGGCGCCGCCGCGACATCGCGGCGAGGATGCGCCCGCCACGCCACATCCCCGTGGCGAGTCCGGTGAAGACACTGGCGAACAGCAGGCCATAGCCCGGGTTCCCACCGCCGAGGTCCGCGACGTAGACCCGCGCCAGGCCGACGACGACGCCGCCGGCAGCAAAAGCGCCGACAATGCCCATGATGAGGCCGCGGACCAGCGGAGTACGCGCGATGTACGACCACCCTTCCCGAATCACGGAGACCACGCCCTGCCGATCCTCACGGGCGATCGCCGGCCCCCGGGGTATGTCGCGCAAGGTCGAGATCACGATGGCCGACACGACGAACGACACGGCGTTGAACACCAGAGACCACGTCACGGCCGCGTCCGCCCATCCGAACGTGGCGTTGAGGGCGTTGGTCGACAGCGACAGCAGCACGAAGACCGCGGCGGCGGGCACGGCTGATCCGTACGTCGTCGCTATCGAGACCTGGTTGGCCGCCTCGAGCTTGTCCCGTGGCACCAGGTTGGGGACGGTGGCGTCCTTGGCCGGCAGCCACACCAGGGTGATCGCCTCGATGATCACGGTCGCGATGTAGACCCACTCCAGGGTGCGCACGATGGGGATCGTGACGAACACCAGGCCCCGCAGGACATCCCCGACAATGAGGGTCCGGCGGCGGTCCAGCCGGTCGGCGACGTATCCCGCCAGCGGACCCAGGACGACGGCCGGCAGCACGCGCAGGAACAGGACGCCGGCGATCGCGAAGTTCTGGTTGGCGTAGCTGTCGCTGGCCAATGAGCTCGCGAGGGCCGTGAGGGCAAGCAACCCGAGCCAGTCGCCCAGGCTCGACAGTCCCAGCCCGATCCATAGCCTGCGAAACGAGGTGATGGACAGCACGCCCGCGCCTGGGCGCATGGTTCGGGCGTTCGACACGGCCTCAGCCTAGGGCGTCGTGACCAGCCCGCTTCCCGGTCGGCCTGGCCCGATGCTCGGCTCCGTTATCCGGGGGGTCACGATGAGCCCGAGAGGTGATAGTCTCATCCTCAGTTGCAGTTAGCAGTCCCCGCACGTTTTGGCGCCAGTGGGTTCCCCTCTTGGCGCCTTTCGCCTTTCAAGGCCACATGTCTTGTGCGGCGCACGTGGGAACGTTGTTGCACGCAGCAAGGCATCGGCACAAGGTCGGGGCCACCACCAAGGAGCAGCACAAACATGGCACAAGGCACAGTTAAGTGGTTCAACGGCGAAAAGGGCTTCGGCTTCATCACTCAAGATGACGGTCAGCCCGACGTATTCGTCCACTTCTCGGCGATCCAATCCGACGGTTACAAGTCGCTGGATGAGAACGCGAAGGTCGAGTACGACGTCAAGCAGGGCGACAAGGGCCTCCAGGCCGAGAACGTCCGCGTCATCTGACGTCCGGTCGAGACGCACGCCTACGGGCTGCTGATCGGCCGATGACTCAAGGATCCGCCCAGCTCTTCGGAGCTGGGCGGATCTTGTTTTTCCGAGATCTTCTTGCCACGAGCTACTTCTTGGCGGCGGCCTTCTTCGCGGTCTTCTTGGCGGCGGCCTTCTTCGTCGTCTTCTTGGCCGTGGACTTCTTGGCCGCCCGCTTCTTGGGCGCAGGACCCTTGGCGCGCTTCTCGGCCAGCAGTTCGGCCGCGCGCTCGATCGTGATCGTCTCGACCGAGTCGTCCTTGCGCAGCGTCGCGTTGACCTCCCCGTCGGTCACGTACGGACCGAACCTGCCGTCCTTGACCACCACAGCGGCTCCGGTCACGGGGTCCGGGCCGAGCTCCTTGAGCGGGGCCGCCGCCGCCCGGCGCCCGCGTGCCTTAGGCTGGGCATAGATCGCCAGCGCCTCGTCAAGGGTGATCGTGAGCAGCTGCTCCTCGGAGTCGATCGAGCGGGAGTCGGTGCCCTTCTTCAGGTAAGGCCCGTAGCGGCCGTTCTGCGCCGTGATCTCGTCCCCGGTGCCCGGCTCGACACCGACGACACGCGGGAGCATGAGCAACGTCAGACCCTGCTCGAGCGTGATGGTGTCGAGCGACATCGAGGCGAACAGGCTGCCGGTGCGCGGCTTCGCCGACTTCGGGGCGTCCTCCCCGAGCACCTCGGTGACGTACGCACCGAACCGGCCGTTCTTGGCCACGATCATGCGGCCGGTCTCGGGATCGGTTCCGAGCTCGCGCTCGGCGCCTGAGGGGTTGGCCAACAGCTCCTTGGCCTTGTCCAACGTCAGCTCGTCGGGCGGCAGGTCCTCCGGGACGTTCGCGCGCTTCTCGTCGGCGTCCTCGACATAGGGTCCATAGCGCCCGACCCGCAAGGCGATGCCCTCGCCGATCTCGAACGTGGACAGCTCGCGCGCGTCGATGTCGCCGAGCTCGGTGACGATGGACTTGAGGCCTTGCTGCTCGGGGGTGCCGAAGTAGAACCCGGCGAGCTCGGTCGTCGAGTCGCGACGGCCGGCGGCGACCTCGTCGAGGATGTCCTCCATGCCGGCGGTGAAGTTGTAGTCGACGAGCCGCGCGAAGTGACGCTCGAGGAGCCGTACGACGGCGAAAGCCAACCAGGCCGGCACCAGCGCCGTGCCCTTCTTGTAGACGTAGCCGCGGTTGAGGATGGTCCCGAGGATCGAGGCGTACGTCGACGGCCGCCCGATCTCGCGCTCCTCGAGCTCCCGCACCAGGGTGGCTTCGGTGTACCGGGCGGGTGGCCTGGTCTCGTGGCCGGCCGAACCCAGCTCGGCCACGGTCAGCGCGTCCCCCTCGGCCAGGTCGGGAAGCCGCGTCTCACGGTCGTCGCGGTCGGCGTCGGGGTCGTCCTGGCCTTCGACATACGCCTTCATGAAGCCGTAGAACGTGATGACCCGTCCGCTGGCGGAGAACTCACAGGACTCCCCACTCGTCGCTGTCGCCGCGATCCGCACGGACACCGACCGACCTTCGGCGTCACGCATCTGGGAGGCGACCGTACGCATCCAGATCAGCTCGTAGAGCCGGAACTCGTCACCGTGCAGTCCGGTCTGCGCCGGTGTGCGGAAGTGCTCACCGGCCGGACGGATCGCTTCGTGAGCCTCCTGGGCGTTCTTGACCTTGCTCTGGTAGGTGCGGGGCGAGTCCGGCAGGTACTCGCGACCGTACAGCTCGTTCACCTGGGCCCGAGCCGCGGCGACCGCCGTACCGGAGAGGGTGATGGAGTCGGTCCGCATATAGGTGATGAAACCGTTCTCGTACAGCCGCTGGGCGACCTGCATCGTGCGGGAGGCGCCGTAGCCGAGCTTGCGCGAGGCCTCCTGCTGGAGCGTGGTGGTCCGGAAAGGGGCGGACGGTGAGCGCCGGTACGGCTTGGCCTCCACCGAGTGGACCGCGAACGACTGGTCGCGGAGCGCCTGAGCCAACGCGCCGGCTCGTGTCTCGTCGAGGTGCACGACGTCGCCGCCCTTGAGCTCGCCCAACGACGTGAAGTCACGACCCTGGGCCACCCGTCGCCCATCGACGCCTGTCAGCTTGGCCGGAAACGTCTGCGGCGTCTTGCCCTCGCCTGCGTCGAACGTCGCCTCGAGGTCCCAGTACGCCGCGGAGCGGAAGGCCATCCGCTCGCGCTCACGGTCGACGACGAGCCGGGTGGCGACCGACTGGACGCGACCGGCGGACAGGCCGCTCATGACCTTCTTCCACAGGACGGGCGAGACCTCGTAGCCATACAGCCTGTCGAGGATCCGGCGAGCCTCCTGCGCTTCGACCAGGTCGCCGTCGATCTCCCGCGGGTTGGACACCGCCTCGGCGATCGCCTCCGGGGTGATCTCGTGGAACACCATCCGGCGGACGGGCACGGTTGGTTTGAGCTCGTCGAACAGGTGCCACGCGATCGCCTCGCCCTCGCGGTCCTCGTCTGTGGCGAGGTAGAGCTCGTCGGCGTCCCGCAGGAGCGACTTCAGCTTCGTGATCTGGGACTTCTTGTCGCGGGGGACGACGTACACGGGCGTGAACCCATCGTCGACGTTGACTCCCAGCCGTCCCCACGACTCACCCTTGTACTTGGCCGGCACCTCGCCGGCGTTGTTGGGCAGGTCGCGGATGTGGCCGATCGACGACTCGACGACGTAACCACGTCCGAGGAAACCGGAGATCGTGCGCGCCTTGGCAGGCGACTCCACGATGACCAGCTTGTGTCCGTCATCAGCCACGGGGATGGTGCTCCTGGTTCTCTTGGTCAGACCGTTCCGTCCGGCGAGCCTGACACAGCGCCGCGAAGAACGGTAACGCGTGAGTCAAACGCGGCCGGTCAGGAGCGGTCGCCCAGCGAGTCCTCGAACGTCGCCGCCCACGTCTGGGGAGAGGACAGTTCGGGCAGCGCCTGCTTGTACTGCTCGCAGAGCTGCGGCCACTCCTTGGCCAGCCGTGCATGCAGCGTGATGGACCTCGTCATGAGGTCACGTGCCAGCTCAGGGCGACGCTTGTACCAGGCGGCGCTCGTGCCGTCCGCGGAGGAGACGAGCGCCGAGTCGAACTGCGCCAGCAGCCACCACTTGAGGTCGACGTGCGGGATGTTGGCCTCCGGGTGCTCCCGCGAGAGCTCCCGCACCGGCAACACCTGCCGAATGCCGCCGAGCGCCATCGTCTTCGCACGCCCGACCAGCCCGACCGGCGTCGTCGGCGACTTGCCCTTGCGGGGCGGCTTCTTGCGACGAGCGGGCGGGAAGCGGTCGAGGTCGGTCTCGGAGATCGAGTCGTCGTAGCGACGGCGCAGCGTGTTGAGCTCACCGAGGCGAAGCCGCACGTCCCGGTGCATCCGTTGTGGGCCTTCGAGGATGTCCTCGATCGCCATCAGCCCCATCTCGGCGGGTCCGTACTGCATCGACAGCAGGTGCTTGATCTGGGTCTCGAAGCTCTCCCGGACGAGCCGTCCGCCGCGGTCGTACGGCGAGTGCAGCAGCGCCGCGATGATGCGGTTGCGTCGGTGGAAGTACGCCTGCCAGTCGATCGTGTCGTCCTTCTCGTGCCACGGCACGTGCCAGACCGCGACCCCGGGCATCGTCGCGGTCTTGTAGCCGGCTTCGGCGGCACGCAGCCCGA
>JANLYC010000008.1:0-4262 GCA_031365435.1 Nocardioidaceae bacterium | reverse complement strand
GCTCGAGGCCGTGACCCTCGCCCGTTGGGGCGCTACCCAAGCCGTCGTCTACGACGTTCTCAGCTCGATCTACTGACGGAGGCGAGATGCTCACCACGCTCCTCGACCTCCTCGGGGTCGCTTGTCTGGCCGTGTTCGCGTGGTTCGTGTGGTTCCCGCTGCCGCTGCTGGTGCTGGGTGTCGCGGCGCTGTTGGAGTCGTCGAGGTTCAGCCGCTGATGGGCCTGTTGTTTGGGTCGTCCTCGCCTGAGCGTCGTGCGTGGACGGATCCGCCGCCGATCCCGCCTAACAGTGAGGCTGGTCGCGGGTGGGGTGCGCGGTCGGTGAACCTGTCGCGCACGGAGTCGTCGTTGCAGAAGGTGGCCGTCTACGCGGCGGTGAACCTGCTGCGCGAGGTCCCGCAGATGTTGCCGTTGAAGTTCTACTCCGAGGGTGGCGGCCGGCGCCGCGAGATCGCACCACCCGAGTGGCTCCTTGATCCCGATGGCACGGGTTACGGGTTGCCGGACTTTCTCGGGCAGGTCGTCTATTCGGACGCCATGCGAGGGAACGTGGTCGCCAAGATCTCGTCCCGGGACAACCGTTACAAGCCGAACCAGTTGCTCCTCCAGCATCCCGACGATGTGACGGTCACCCGTGATTCGACGACCGGGCACGCGTCGTGGCATGTGCGTGGGGCCGAGGTGAACCGTGAGGACATCTGGCATCGCCGCTACTTCCCGATCCCAGGCTCTATCTGGGGATTGTCGCCGGTCGGGGCGCACGCGTTGACAGTTGGTCTGGGGATCGCCTCGGAGCAGTTCGGGGCGCAGTTCTTCCTTGACGGCGGTCACCCGACGGCGGTGTTCCAGAACACGACCCAGCAGTTGGACCCGACGATGGCGGCGACGGTGAAGGCTCGGATCAAGGCTGTCCTGTCGGGCAACCGTGAGCCGCTGGTTCTCGGTTCGGACTGGACGTACCAGGCCATCCAGGTGACGCCGAACGACTCCCAGTTTCTGGAGACGAACAACTACTCGTCCAGTGAGTGCGCCCGGATCTTCGGCCCCGGGATGCCTGCGGTGCTCGGCTACGAGACGGGCGGGTCGTTGACCTACGCCAACATCGAGCAGTTCAACCAGCAGCTCCTCACGTTCACCCTGGACCCGTGGCTGGTGCGGCTCGAGCGGATGCTCTACGACCTGCTGCCTCGCCCGCAGTACGCGAAGTTCACCCGTGCCGCCCTCCTCCGCACGGACCTGTTGACCCGCTTCCGTGCGCACGAGATCGCGCTGCGTAACGAGTTCGAGGTCGTCAACGAGGTCCGCGACATGGAGGAGCTCGACCCCGTCGCCTGGGGCGACCAGCCCACCCAGACCAAGACACCCCCGCCCGTACCCGTCCAGATGGAGGCGTGATGACCAGCACGCTCGTAGACCTCAGCCAGCGCGCCGCCGTCACCGAGCGCGAGATCCGACAGGCCGCTGCGCACACGTTCGAGCTCCGCAAGGCCGGGGACGGCAGTGGTCTGGGGATGGAGGGTTACGCATCGATCACCGAGGCGCCCTACACGGTCACCGACTGGCTCGGTGACTACACGGAGGTCATCCGGTCCGGCGCCTTCGCGAAGACGTTGCAGGCGGACGTTCGGCTGCTCCTCAACCATGACGGTCTGCCGTTGGCCCGCACCAAGTCGGGGACTCTGACGCTGACTGAGGTCAGTGACCCGAAGAAGGACCCCCAGGGTCGCGGGCAGACGGGCCTGTGGACCGACGTTCCCGACCTCGGGCAGACCTCGATCGCCAACGACCTGCGGGTTGCGATGGAGCGCGGCGACATCGACGAGATGTCGTTCGCGTTCCAGGTGATCCGGCAGGAGTGGTCCCCGGACTTCACCCAGCGCGACATCCTCGAGGTCAAGTTGTTCGACGTCTCGGTGGTCACCTACCCCGCCAACCCTGCCACGTCGGCGGCTCTCCGTGCGTTCGACATGGACCGCATGAGCGACGACGAGGCCCGCGAGCTGATGGGTCGTCTCCAGACCCGCCTCGCCCCACAGTCCGACGGCCGCAGTCTTGCCGCCGTCCGAGCGCAGGCCGCCGGCCTGCGGCTCATCCCCTGATCCACGCTGCGCCGGACCTCGCGCCGGGCCCCGAATGGGGACACCACCCGAGGCACCACCCGACACGGAACCAGGGACTTCTCATTCACCCATCCCAAGAGGAGTTCCACCATGCTCAAGTTCCTGAGGGAGCAGCTTGCCAAGCTGCTCGAGGAGCGGGCTGGCCTGGTCGGCGAGATCGACGCGATCGTCGCTACCGCCGAGGCCGAGTCCCGCAGCACCATGACGACCGAGGAGACCGCCCAGCTCGACGAGCGGTCCGCTGCGGTCAAGGTCAAGGACGACGAGATCATCGCCGCCCGCCAGCGTCTCGCCGACGCGGAGGAGCGCGACACGCGTTCCAACCGTGAGGCCGAGGAGCGTGCCGCCGCCGGTCAGACCGGCCCGTCCGCAGAGCGTGCTCCTGCGCGCACCGGGGCCGAGCCGGAGACGTACCGGAAGAACGGTGACGTGTCCTACTTCCGTGACCTGACGATGGTCAGCCTCAACCGGGGCGACTTCCGTTCGGCTGCGGACCGGCTCCAGCGCAACAACCGGGAGGTTGTCGAGGCTCGTGCCCTGTCGACCACCGACGGCGCTGGTGGCGACTTCGTGCCGCCGCTGTGGATGGTCAACGACTACATCGAGTTGGCGCGTACCGCCCGCCCGACCGCTGACCGGGTCCGCAACGAGCCGCTCCCCACGGGCACCGACCAGATCAACATCCCGAAGATCGCGACCGGTACCGCCGTGGCGGAGCAGGCCACCCAGAACACGGCCGTGCAGAACACGGACGCGACGACGGGCACGGTGGCCGCGAACGTGGCGACCATCGCCGGCCAGCAGGTCATCCCGGTCCAGTTGATCGAGCAGTCCCCGATCAACATGGACACCATCCTCCTCGCCGACCTGGCGTTGGACTACGCCGCGAAGGTCGACCTGTTCGTCCTGAACAACAACGCGGTGAACAAGAAGGGTCTGCTGCAGGAGACCGGCACGTCGTCGGTCACCTACGTGGACGCGACGCCGACCGTGGGCGAGCTGTACTCGAAGCTCGCTGACGCTGTGCAGAGGGTCGCCACGTTGCGGTTCCTGCCGGCTGACACGATCATCATGCACCCGCGTCGTTGGGCGTGGTTCCTGGCTGCGGTGGACGGCAACTCGCGTCCCCTGATCCTGCCGTCCTCCTCGAACGGGTCGGGGTTCAACGCCCTGGGCGCGTCGGGTGGTGTGGCTGGTGCGACCGGTGTCGTGGGGAACCTGATGGGTCTGGACGTGATCCTCGACCCGCAGATCCCGGTCACCCTCGGGGCCGGTACGGAGGACGCGATCATCGTGTTCCGCGCTGCCGACTCGATCCTGTGGGAGGGCGCTCCGCACGCGGAGTCGTTCCGTGAGCCGTTGGCCGCGCAGCTCTCCGTGCTGCTGCGGTTCTACCGGTACGCCGCGTTCACGACCGCCCGGTATGCCGGTTCGGTCTCGAAGATCACCGGAACGGGCCTCATCGCCCCGACCTTCTGATCGTGGCTGGCCCGGCTCAGACCGTCACCCTGGCGGCGTCCGCAGCACGTACGACGTCAGGGAACACGGCGGACTTCTATGGCTTCACGCAGAAGGTCGCTCGGGTGCAACTCCAGGTCACCGCAGCGTCCGGTACGACACCGACCCTCGACGTGGTTGTCGAGGACTCGGTGGACGCCGGTGCGACGTGGAACACCATCAGCACCTTCACTCAGGCGACTGCCGCAACACGGCAGGTCGTCAACATCACAGCCCCGTTTACTGACCGTATTCGGGTTCGTTGGACGGTCGGCGGGACGACCCCGTCGTTCACGTTCAGTGTCGTCGCCTACGCGCAGTAGAGAGGAACCGATCATGGCTGCAAGCAAGAAGATGGACGACCCGATCGCGGTCGACATGCCGACCCCGTCGCAGGACGAGGCCGACAACCAGGGCGGCAACGCTTGGCCCAACCCAGGCCAGGAGGGGTTCGTCCACCCGGACGGCACCCAGCAGGCTGCCCGTCAGCTCGCCGACAACAAGCAGGCTGCGGCCGACCGTGCCGCCGCCGGGTCGATCATCCACGGTGCGCCCCTGGGCACCCCTGGCGAGGACCCCGGTGCGGAGACCATCAAGGCGATCAACCGGGCGCGTGAGGGCGACGAGGTCGTCGACGCTCCCGG
>JANLYC010000639.1:0-19110 GCA_031365435.1 Nocardioidaceae bacterium | reverse complement strand
ACCCGTTCGCCGCTCGTGTACTCCCGAAGGAGCCTTACCGCTCGACTTGCATGTGTTAAGCACGCCGCCAGCGTTCGTCCTGAGCCAGGATCAAACTCTCCGTTGAAATTCGTTGACGACCGCGCGCCCGAGGGCAACACGTTCGCCGAATCATTGGAGTATCCCGGCAAGAGTGTCTCCTCGGTCCGAAGACCAGAAGACGTGTCTTACCAAAGGAACCGTCAGACATACCGGACCAGCAAGCTGGACCGGGCTGCCGACGGGGCGTTATTAATTCGTCGTCGACTTTTGGCACACTGTTGAGTTCTCAAGGATCGTGCGCACACCGTCGCTGGGCCTCGCGGCCGGGCTCAGGGGCACTCGCACTAACTTACCGGGTGACCCAGGGACCGTCAAATCGGTTCCCAGACCCAGATCCCGCCCGCATCGAGGACTTCCGACGGGCCGTACAGCGCGTCGGTGCAGCCCTGCGATGTTGGGGGGTTCCCGCTGGGCCGGCCGCCCGACCTCCGGTGTCCTGGAGGTCTTGCGTCCCGTCGCTTCCGGCGAGGCAGGTAGAACCTTACGGAGCGATCCCAAGCGCGTCAAATCGCCATGCTGTGGCAGCGGTCACATCTCCATAAGGCCAGGTCAACGTCATCTTTGCTTGGTTTCGACGACCTCGGAGCGGGCTCATCAGTCGCCGCGAACCACACCGGTGTCATTCCCGGCTGCTGCCACCGACGACGAGATCGGCTGCGACGTCCGCGAGGGTGGGACAGCCGGCCACTGTCATCGCCTCCCGCAGCTCGGCACCGAGCTCTGCCACGAGCCGCTCGACACCTGCCGGCCCGTCCACCGTCAGCGCCCACAGGGCCGGGCGGCCGACGAAGGCGCAGCGGGCGCCGAGTGCACGGGCGATCAGCACGTCCACACCCCGTCGAACGCCGCCGTCGACATACACCTCGACGTCGTCACCGACCGCTGCCACGACCTCGGACAGCGCCGACAAGGCCGACACGGTCTGGTCGAGCTGCCGGCCGCCGTGGTTCGAGACCCACACGGCCGCAGCCCCCGCATCGACCGCGCGCACGGCGTCGTCGCCGCGCACCACACCCTTGACCACGACCGGGAGGCCGGTGACCTCGGCCAGCCAGCCGATGATGTCCGGGGTGAGGTCGTCGGCCTTCGTCAGGTCGACCGGGCGCGAACCCGCGGCCAGGTGCACGTTGGTGTGGCTGTATCCGGTCGGAGTCGACACCCACACCGATGGCCCGTCGCCATCCTTGGTGCCGGTGATCGGCGTGTCGACCGTGACGACGACGGCGCGTGCGCCCGCGGACGTCGCCAGATCGAGCATCCCCCGGGTCAGGCCACGATCCCGCAGGACGTACACCTGCACCCACCAGGGCGCACCCGCCGCGGCCACCGAGGTAAAGGTGGAGCCGGCGTTGCTCGAGACCACCAAGAGCGTGTCGGTGGCGGCGACGCCGACCGCCATGGCGGCCTCGCCGGCGTCCGCGGCATACCGCTGCAGACTCGTGGGTGCGATCGCGATCGGCCACGGGACCGGCGTCCCGAGCAGGGTGGTCGCTGTGGTGACCCGAGAGACGTCCCTGAGAACGCGCGGACGCAGCCGCACGTCGCGCCAGCCCTGCGCGGCCTCGGCAGCACTGAGCCCGTCACCTGCCCCCTGCCGGTAGTAGGCGGCGACCACCTCCGGCAGCAGGTGCTCGGCTGCCACCTGGAGGTCGTCGACCCACCGCGACATCTCAGCTGTCGGTGCCGACGCGAACGCCGGCCAGGTTGCGCTTGCCTCGGCGCAGCAGCAGCCATCCGCCGGGCAGCAGCTCCGACACGTCGACGCGGGCATCCGGGTCGGTGATGCGGGCGTTGTTCAGGTACGCACCGCCCTCACCGACCGTCCGCCGCGCCTCGCTCTTGCTGCCCACCAGCCCCGTCTCGGCGAAGAGGTCCACCAGCAGCGGGAGCTCCGGTGTCCGAGGGATCTCGACGTGCGGCGCCTCGGTGAGCGCCGCCGTCAATGTGGCCGGGTCGAGGTCGGCGAGCTCTCCCCCGCCGAACAACGCCGCTGAGGCCGCCTTGACGCGTTCGGTCTCGGCAGGCCCGTGGGTGAGGCTCGTCATCTCGTCCGCCAGCGCGCGCTGGGCGGCCCGCAGGAACGGCTTCTCCTCGACGAGCGTCGCCAGCTGCTCGATCTCGTCGTGCGGCAGGAACGAGAAGTACTTCAACAACGAGACGACGTCGCGATCGTCGCTGTTGAACCAGAACTGGTAGAACGCGTAGGGGGAGGTCATCTCGGCATCGAGCCAGATGGAGCCCGACTCCGTCTTGCCGAACTTCGTGCCATCGGCCTTCGTGACCAGCGGAGTGGCGAGCGCGTGCACCTTCACTCCCTCCGTACGCCGGATGAGCTCGACCCCGGCCGTCAGGTTGCCCCACTGGTCGCTGCCGCCGGTCTGCAGCCGGACACCGTGGTCGCGGTACAGGTTCAGGTAGTCCATCGACTGCAGCAACACGTAGCTGAACTCGGTGTAGGAGATCCCCGCCTCGAGCCGGCTGCGCACGACCTCGCGGGCCAGCATCCGATTGACCGGGAAGTGCTTGCCGATATCGCGCAGGAAGTCGATCATGGACAGGCTCGCCGTCCAGTCGTAGTTGTTGACGACCGTGGCCGCGCCGGCCCCCTCGAACGACAGGTAGCGCTCGAGCTGCTCGCGGATGGTGAGAGTCCACTCCTTGACGACGTCCAGGGAGTTGAGCCGACGTTCCCCCGACGGCTTGGGGTCACCGATCATCCCGGTGGCTCCGCCGACGAGACCTACCGGCCGGTTGCCCGCGTCCTGCAGCCTCTTGAGCGTCAGGATCTGCAGCAGGTTGCCCATGTGCAGGCTCGGTCCGGTGGGGTCGAAACCGCAATACGCCGCGATCGGCCCGTCCGACAGCTCGGCGCGCAAGGCGTCGAGGTCGGTCGAGTGCGCGATGAGACCGCGCCACTCGAGGTCGTCGAGGACGTGCTGGTTCACGACTGGTCCCTTCTGGTCAGGAGCCGCCACCCGGGCGGCACATGCCGACAGCCTGCCCTATCGCGTTCGGTGCTTGGCAAGTGGATTGCCGTCCGGACAGCCGCGCGAAGGAGCACCCTGGACCTGGATCGGATTCCCATCCCGCGCTCACGCCGGGGGCAGGGACACGCCGAAACCGGTGACGGCGAGCCGCAGCAGCACCTGACCCGGACGCAGGAGGTCGGCGATACGAGCGGCGCTGAGGACCTCCAGCTCACTGAGCCGACGGTCGTATGCCGCCCGACCGTCCAGCCGCGCGCGCTGCAGCTCCGCGACGTTGTGCCATACCTTCTGCCGTGCCTCGCGGAGAAAGCGCTTGGACGCCATCCGGTTCAACGGGGTCAGGACGGTGTCCAGCCAGGACCGGCCGGCTCCCAGCGCCTGGTCCTCTGCCGACACCCGCGAGGACAACACCCTGTCGATCCGCTCGTGGTCGCGCCGCCGACGATCGACGAGCACGGTGTCGGTGAAGTCCTCGTCGCTGATGACGGCGAGCATGGCCTGCGGAAGGTCGTAGTTGACGTGCGCGTTGATTCCCAACAAGACGTGGACCAGTGCCGGCAGGCCGGGATCGGCCGCAAAGGCCAGTCGCCATGGCCTCGGCACCTCGACCGTACGACCTGACAGGTCGGCATCATGGGCGGCGAGGTACAGCTCGGCGAAGGCCACGTCCCAGTCCTCGACCCAGACCGGATCTTCGAAGCCGGCCGCGCCGATCGCCTGTCCCACGGCCTGTGTCGTGCGCAGGTAGGTCTCGAGGAAGATCCGCCGGTGACCGCGGTCGGGCGGGAGCGTGTCGATCCGCTGCTGCATCCGTTCCACGACGGCCTCGATGCTGGTCTGCTCGCTCACGGTCCCTCCGGCCCACTTCTCGTCGTCAGCTTCATTGTCGGCTTCATTGTCGGCTTCATTGTCGGGCCTCGGGGCTCGACAGGGTCGACGACGACGGCAAAGATCACCGGCATGGCGACCAGGAACGAAGCGCACGAGCGGTCGTGGGCGTTCGATCCGGTCCTGCTGGGCCACCACGAGTGCAACGCGTGGGTGGCGTACTACCGGCACGAGTGGCTGCGGTTCCTCGTGGCAGCAGTGGGCATGGTCAGCACCGGGTTCGGGATGGGTCCCCGCCGGAGCCTGCTGGGGGCCTGGCACGTGCTCCGTGCGAACCAGGCCTGGGCACCGTTCCCGGTAAACGATCCGGACGCCGCACGCGTGTCGATGCGACGGTTCTACGCGCTGGTCCGGTCGTCGCGGCGGTTGGCCATCGACCCCGATCGCGCGGCCACGCTCGAGGTGACCTGGTGGGACGTGCACCGGCGACACCAGCACGACGAGGGCGTCACGGGTGACGAGCTCGTCGAAACGCTCAACGCCCTGTACGCCTACGTGTACGACGCGCGCCCGGAGCGCACCCGCTCGGCGGCCGAGCACCGGGTCGCCGCCATGGATCTGTCGGACGAGTGGGTGCGGGCGGGTCGCCGCCTCCACGACCCACTCATCGGAAGGGAACGTCGGGCTCTCGTTGCGTCGTACACCGCCCTGCGCGATGCCAGCGACCGGGGGCACGCGTGACGGACCGCCCGAACCCGATGTCCGTGCTGGGGTGTCTGTCCCCCGACGTGGCGCCCGCCGTGCTCGGCTGGCGGCTCACCCATCGCTCGTCCGACGGCCCGGTGACCGTCGTGCTGACCGAGGTCGAGGCGTATGCCGGTGAGAGCGACCCTGCCTCGCATGCCGGCCGTGGCCCGACGCCCCGCAACCGGATCATGTACGGCCCGCCGGGACGCCTGTACGTCTACTTCTCCTACGGCATGCACTGGTGCGCGAACCTCGTCGTCGGGCCGACCGGCACGGCGTCCGCGGTCCTCCTCCGGGCCGGACGGGTCGTCGACGGGCAGGAGCTGGCCCGCGCCAGGCGAGGAGACCGGGTGGCGGACCGTTCGCTGGCCCGTGGCCCCGCTTGCCTGACGCAGGCTCTCGCCATCGGTCGCGAGCACGACGGCGTGGACCTGCTGTCGGACCCGGCGTTCTCGATCGACCCGGCTCCTCCCCCGTCGGACGTCGTGAGTGGCCCGCGCGTCGGCATCCGGCAGGCTGCGGACGTGCCGTGGCGCTTCTGGCTGCGCGACGACCCGACCGTGTCGGCGTACCGACGCAGTCCGCGCGCCGCCACTGATCCAGGCTGGCAGCGATCCCGCCGCCCGGAGTCCGCTCATGGTCCGCTCAGGGACTGCTAGCGGCTCTGCGGCGTGAGCCGGGCGAGCGCAGCCCGCACCTCGTCGAGCTGCTCCGCCACCCGAACAGGTGCGGTCCCACCTCGCCCGTCTCGGGACGCCAGCGACCCCTCGACCGTCAGCACCGCACGGACACCCGGAGTCAGGTGCGGTGAGATGGCGGTCAGATCCTCGTCCGACAGGTCCCACAGCTCACAACCTTGCTCCTCACACCGTCGCACGCACGAACCCGCGATCTCGTGGGCAGTTCGGAACGGAACTCCTGCGCGCACGAGCCACTCGGCGACATCGGTGGCCAGCGAGAAGCCCTGCGGCGCGAGCGCCGCCATCCGCTCCGTGTCGAACTGCAGGGTCCGCACCATGCCCGTCACCGCCGGCAGCAGCACCTCCAACGTGTCGACTGCGTCGAAGACCGGCTCCTTGTCCTCCTGCAGGTCGCGGTTGTAGGCCAGCGGCTGAGCCTTGAGCGTGGCAAGAAGGCCCGTGAGGTCACCGAGGAGCCGGCCGGACTTGCCCCGGGCCAGCTCGGCGATGTCGGGGTTCTTCTTCTGCGGCATGATGCTCGAGCCGGTCGAGTACCCGTCATCGAGCTGCACGAACCCGAACTCACGGGTCGCCCAGATGATCAGGTCCTCTGCGAGGCGCGACAGGTCGACGCCGATCATGGCCGCGACGAAGGCGAACTCGGCCACGAAGTCGCGGGCCGCGGTGCCGTCGATGCTGTTCGCGACCGAGCCGGTGAAGCCGAGCTCACGGGCGACCTGGACCGGGTCGAGGCCGAGCGATGAGCCCGCGAGCGCCCCTGAGCCGTACGGCGACTCAGCGGCCACCCGCGCGTCCCAGTCCCGCAGCCTGGCCAGGTCCCGGAGCAGCGGCCACGCATGCGCCAGCAGGTGGTGTCCGAGCAGCACCGGTTGGGCATGTTGCAGGTGGGTGCGACCGGGCATCGGATCCTCGCGATGCGCGTCGGCCTGGTCGGCCAGCGCACCGGCCAGGGCCGCCACCAGCCCACCGATGACGACGGCATGGTCCCGCAGATAAAGCTTGAACAGGGTGGCGATCTGGTCGTTCCGGGACCGACCGGCACGGAGCCGTCCCCCCAGCTCGGGGCCGGCCGTCTCGACCAGCCCCCGTTCGAGCGCCGAGTGGACGTCCTCGTCAGCGGGCGTCGGAGTGAACCGACCCGACGCGACAGCTGCGTCGAGCTCGTCGAGGCTCCCGAGCAGTCGGCTCAGTTCCGCGTCGGTCAGCAGACCCGCCCTGCCCAGGGCCCGGGCGTGCGCACGCGACCCCGCCAGGTCGTACGGCGCGAGCCGCCAGTCGAAGTGGGTCGACCGGCTCAGCTCGACGAGCTCGGGCGACGGGCCGGCTGCGAACCGTCCGCCCCACAGTCGCGTCCCCGCGATGTTCTCCGGATCAGCCATCACTGGGTGGAGTGTCCATGGCTCGTGGAGCCGGCGACGTCCTCACTGGAGGATCGGCCGTCGCGCCGCGCAGCGATCTTGCTGGGCAACCCCCAGAGCTCGACGAAGCCCTTCGCGAGCGACTGGTCGAACGAGTCGCCCTCGTCGTACGTCGCCAGGTTGAAGTCGTACAGGCTCGCGGTCGAGCGTCGGCCGGTCGGAACGGCCCGGCCCCCGTGCAGCGTCAACCGGATGTCGCCGGTGACGTGTTGCTGGGTCGACGCCACGAACGCGTCCAGCGCACGGCGCAGCGGCGAGAACCACAACCCGTCGTAAGCCAGCTCGCCCCAGCGCTGATCGACGGTCCGCTTGAAACGGGCCAGGTCGCGCTCGACCGTGACACTTTCGAGCTCCTGGTGTGCCGTGATGAGCACGAGCGCTCCCGGTGCCTCATAGACCTCGCGGCTCTTGATGCCGACCAGGCGGTCCTCCACGACGTCGAGCCGGCCGACGCCCTGGGCTCCGCCGCGTTCGTTCAGCTCCTGGATCGCGTGCAGCACCGTGACGTGCCGGCCGTCGATGGCGACGGGTACGCCCGCCTCGAAGGTGACCGTCACCTCGTCGGGTTCGCGGGGCGTGGCGGGATTGGCGGTGTAGGAGTACAGGTCTTCGACCGGTGCGTTCCAGATGTCCTCGAGGAAGCCGGTCTCGACAGCACGACCCCAGACGTTCTGGTCGATCGAGTACGGCGACTTGGTCGTCACGTCGATCGGCAGGTCGTGATCCTCGGCGTACGCGATGGCCTTCTCGCGCGTCCAGGCGTAGTCGCGGACCGGTGCGATCACCTTGAGGTGCGGCGCGAGCGCGCCGATGCCGACCTCGAACCGGACCTGGTCGTTGCCCTTCCCGGTGCAGCCGTGGCTGACGATCGTGGCGCCGAACTCACCGGCTGCCTTGACCAGGTGTTGGGCGATCAACGGCCGTGACAGCGCCGAGACGAGCGGGTAGCGATCCATGTAGAGCGCGTTCGCCTGCAGGGCGGGCAGACAGAAGTGCTCGGCGAACTCGTCCTTCGCGTCGACGACCACGGCCTCGACGGCGCCGCAGGCGAGGGCACGCTTGCGGATGGTCTCCATGTCCTCGCCGCCCTGACCGACGTCGATCGCGACCGCGACGACGTCGGCTCCGGTCTGGTCCGCGAGCCAGCCGATGGCGACGGATGTGTCGAGCCCGCCGGAGTAGGCGAGCACGATCCGGTCCTGGCTGCTCGGTGCGGGAAGTGCTGGGGTGGTCACGTCGTTCTCCTTGTGCTGCGGGCTCGGCTGCGGGCTGCGGCGCTGAGGTGGTCGGTGGGTCAGGCTCGGTCTGCGCCGCTGTCGGCGAGCGCAATGAGGCGGGCGGCCACGGCTTCGCCGCCCGCCGTGTCCCTGCCGATGACGAGCACGGTGTCGTCGCCGGCGATCGTGCCGAGCACGTCGGCGAGCTCGGCCTTGTCCAGCGCCGACGCCAGGAACTGCGCGGCTCCGGGCGGGGTCCGGAGCACGACGAGGTTGACCGATGCCTCCGCGCTCACCAGGAGCTCGTTGCAGAGCCGAGCCAGGCGGCCCTCGGCCACCGCGGACTCGGTCGGTGGTCGAGGTGTCCGGTCGCCGCCCTCGCCGGGCACGGCGTACACGAGCACGCCCTTCCCATCACGGACCCTGACGGCGTCGAGCTCCACCAGGTCACGGGAGACGGTTCCTTGGGTGACTCGCTGACCCGAGGCCGCGAGCAGGTCTGCCAGGTCGGCCTGGGAACGCACCTGGTATCGGCCGAGCAGCTCCACGATCTTGGCGTGACGGGCGGCCTTCGTGGTCGCGACGGTGACTGAGCTCATCGCTCCTCCGCATGAGCCAGCAACCAGGTGAGGAGCGCCTTCTGCGCGTGCAGCCGGCACTCGGCCTCGTCCCACACGATGCTCTGCGGCCCGTCGATGACGTCGGCGCTGATCTCCTTGCCCCGGTACGCCGGCAGGCAGTGCAGGACCACGGCGTCGGGGTCCGCCAGCCGCATCGCGGCACTGTCCACCTGGTACGGGACGAACGGCGAGGACCGGTCGCCCGCCTCCCCCTCCTGCCCCATCGAGACCCAGGTGTCGGTCACGACGACGTCGGCTCCCTCGACCGCGGCTTGCGGTGACTGCTCGTGCAGCACCGAGCCGCCGGTCTCGGCAGCAAGCCCCGCAGCGGCGCTCATGACGTCGGGGGCGGGTTGGTAGGCGGCCGGTGAACCGATGCGGACGTGCATCCCGGCCAGGGCCCCGCCCAGCAGGTACGAGTGCGCCATGTTGTTGGCGCCGTCGCCGAGGTAGGTCAGCGTCAGGCCGGCCGTCTTGCCCTTGTGCATCCGCACGGCCTGCAGGTCGGCGAGGATCTGGCAGGGGTGGAACTCGTCGGTCAGCGCGTTGACGACGGGCACTCTGGACACCGCCGCCATCGCCTCGACGCGGTCCTGCCCGAACGTCCGCCAGACGATGGCCCGGGCCTGACGGTCGAGCACGCGCGTGGTGTCCTCGATCGGCTCACCGCGCCCCATCTGGGACGACTGGGCGTCGATGATGAGCGGGTACCCGCCGAGCTCGGCGATGCCGATGGCGAACGACACCCGGGTCCGGGTCGACGGCTTGTCGAAGAGCACGGCGACCGCGTGCGGTCCGGCCAGCGGCTGCTGGTGGAACCGGTCAGCGCGGAACGCGTCCGCAAGGTCCAGGATCTCGGTCTGCTCGGCGGCCGTGATGTCGTCGTCGCGCAGGAAGTGCCGGATCATGAGAACTCCTCCTCATCGTCGGTCGGGCGGGGGCCTGCTGCGGCGACCGAGGTTGCGAGTGCCGCGGCGAGGACAGGACCAGCCTGCTCTATCTGCGCGGCCTCGATCACCAGGGGTGGCGTCAGCCGCAGCGTGTCGGGGGTGCAGTCGTTGACGATGACCCCGGCGTCGAGGGCCGCGAGGGCAGCGTCGGCCGCTGATCCCGCAGCGACGCTGATCCCGATGTGCAGGCCGCGCCCGCGCACCTCGAGGACGCCTGGGATGCCCGCCAAGGTCTGCCGCGCCTGCCGTCCCGTCTCGAAGGTGTGCGCCAACAACCCGTCGCGCTCGATGACGTCCAGTACCGTCGACGCGACCGCAGCCGCGACCGGGTTGCCGCCGAACGTCGAACCGTGCTGGCCCGGCCCGAGCAGGTCCCCGGCAGCCCCGAGCCCGATGCAGGCACCGATCGGGAAGCCGGCACCGAGCCCCTTCGCCAGCGTGACCACGTCCGGGGTGCTCTCTCCCAGTCCCGTCGACGGGTCGGTGAAGGCGAACCAGGCGCCGGTACGGCCGATCCCCGTCTGGACCTCGTCGAGCCACAGCAGCGCCCCGTGCCTGTCGGTGATCCGGCGAGCGGCACCGAGATAGCCGTCCGGGGGTATGACGACTCCGGCCTCGCCCTGAATGGGTTCGAGCACGACGGCCGCTGTGGTGTCGTCGACCGCCGCCTCGAGCGCCGACACGTCGCCGTACGGCACCCAGACCACGTCACCGGGCAGCGGGGCGAACGGCTCCCGGTAGGCCGCCTTGGCGGTCAGCGAGAGCGCCCCCATCGTGCGGCCGTGAAAGGCGCCCTCGGCCGCGACGATCCTGGTCCGGCCGGTACGCCGGGTGAGCTTGAGCGCGGCCTCGTTGGCCTCGGCCCCGGAGTTGGTGAAGAAGACCTTCCCTGGGGCGCCGAGCAGGTCGAGCAGTTGCTCGGCCAGCCGGATTTGTGGTGTGGTCGCGAAGAAGTTCGAGACGTGGCCGAGCGTCCTCGACTGCCGGACCAGGGTCTCCAGCACGGCCGGATGAGCGTGTCCCAGGGCATTGACCGCGATGCCCCCGAGCAGGTCGAGGTAGCGGTTGCCGTCGACATCCCAGACGTAGCAGCCCTCGCCGCGGCTCAGGACCCGGCGCGGCGGCCCGAAGGTGTTCATGAGCGCCCCGGCGTACCGACCGGTCAGGTCGTGGCTCCGCGGACCGGCAGTGCCGGCTGTCCCTGTCGTGCTGGTGGAGGTCGTCATGAGCCCACCTCGTCGCGGGCGCGGAGGGCGGTGCGGATCTTGGTTTCGGCCACCGGAAGGACCTGAGTGCCGACGCCATCGTCGGTGAAGATCTCGAGCAGCACGGCGTGTGGTTCGCGGCCGTCGACGACGGTCGCGCGCGGCACACCCTCACTGACCGCGCGCAGGCAGGCGGTCATCTTGGGAATCATTCCGCTGGCCAGGCTCGGCATCAGCGCACGCAGTGCGTCGACGCCGATCTGGCCGATGATGTCGTCACTCGCCGGCCAGTCGCGGTACAGCCCCTCCACGTCGGTCAGCACGAGAAGCTTCTCGGCCCCGAGCGCGACCGCGAGGGCCGCGGCCGCCGTGTCGGCGTTGACGTTGTGAACCTGCCCGAGCTCGTCGGGGGCGACCGTGGAGACCACCGGGATCCGCCCTGCCGCGATGAGGTCGAGAACGGCTTCCGGCCGCACCTCGGCCACTTCGCCCACCAGTCCGAGGTCGACGTCCTCGCCGTCGACGATGGTGCCGGAGCGGGTAGCCCGGAACAGTCCGGCGTCTTCTCCGGACAGTCCGACCGCGAGGGGCCCGTGCGCGTTGATGAGGCCGACGAGCTCGCGCCCGACCTGGCCGACGAGCACCATCCGGACCACGTCCATCGCCTCAGGCGTCGTCACCCGGAGCCCGCCGCGGAACTCCGACCTGATGCCGAGCCGGTCCAGCATCGAGCTGATCTGCGGGCCGCCGCCGTGGACGACGACCGGCTTGAAGCCGGCGTAGCGCAGCCACACGATGTCTTCGGCGAACGCGCGCTTCAGGTTCTCGTCGGTCATCGCGTTGCCGCCGTACTTCACCACCACGGTCTTGCCGTGGTACTTCTCGAGCCAGGGCAGCGCCTCGGCGAGGGTGGCCGCCTTCGCAGTGGCCTGCTTCCAGTCGACGGTCATGACGCGTAGGCCGAGTTCTCGTGCACGTAGGCATGCGTGAGGTCGTTGGTCCACACCGTTGCGGCCTGGTCGCCGGACTTCAGGTCGATGGTCACGGTCACGTCCCGCGCCGACAGGTCCACCAGCTCGCGCGCCTCCCCGAGACCGCTGCTCCGGCAGACCCACACGCCGTTCAACGCGACATCGAGGTCCGTCGGGTCGTACGTCGCGTCGGTGGTGCCGACGGCAGCCAGGATCCGTCCCCAGTTCGGGTCCTGCCCGAAGATCGCGCACTTGAAGAGGTTGCTGCGCGCGACCGAGCGCGCGACCGAGACAGCATCCTCCTCCGTCGAGGCACCCACCACCGAGATGGCGATGTCGTGCTCGGAACCCTCGGCGTCCCGCAGCAGCTGCTGGGCGAGATCGTGGCACAGCAGCTGAAGAGCCGCGGCGAACTCGTGGTACGCCGGCCGGACGGCACTCGTGCCGGAGACCATGAGGACGACCGCGTCGTTGGTCGACATGCACCCGTCGCTGTCCAAGCGGTCGAATGTCACCGCCGTGGCAGCACGCAACGCTTGGTCTGCGGTGGCCCCGTCCACATCGGCGTCGGTCGTGAGGAAGACCAGCATCGTGGCCAGGCCGGGCGCGAGCATGCCGGCCCCCTTGGCGATACCCCCCACCGACCAGCCGGCACCGTTGACCACGCCCTGCTTGGACACGGAGTCGGTCGTCATGATCGCGGCGGCAGCTGCCGGTCCGCCGGTCGAGGTGAGGCCCGCCGCCGCGCGGTCGACCCCACTCAGCAGGCTCTCCCGGTCGTTGAGCACGCCGATGAGCCCCGTCGAGCACACGATGACCTCCAGCGGCGCGAAACCCAGCACGGCCGCCGCGTGCTCAGCGGTCGCATGGGTGATCTGGAAGCCCGCGGCGCCTGTGTAGCAGTTGGCGCCGCCGGAGTTCGCCACGATGGCGCGGGCCCGCCCGGTCGCTGTCACCTGCTCGCTCCACAGCACCGGGTTGGCCTTGCACCGGTTGCTCGTCCACACCGCCGCGACGACGTCGCGCGGGCCGTCGTTGACGAGCAGCGCCACGTCTTCGGCTCCGCTGGACTTGAGGCCGGCCGCCACTCCGGCAGCCCGGAAGCCACGCGGGTGGGTGACGGTCATGGCGCCAACCCGATCGTCGTCAGGCCGGTCTCCTCGGCATACCCGAGGGCCAGGTTCATGCTCTGCACCGCCGCACCCGCGGTGCCCTTGGTGAGGTTGTCCAATGCCCCGACCGCCACCACGCGACCGGCGCGCGGGTCGAGAGTTGCCTGCAGGTGAACGGCGTTCGAGCCGATCGTCGACTTGGTCTGTGGCCACTGGCCGGTCGGCAGCACGTGGACGAACGGCTCCTTCTCGTAGGTCCGCGTGTACGCCGCCTCGACGTCTTCGACCGTCACACCGGCGTGGGCAGGGGCCGACACCGTGGCGAGGATGCCGCGTGCCATCGGCGCCAGCACTGGGGTGAAAGACACCGTGACGGCGCTGTCTGTCAGGAGGCGTAGGTTCTGCTCGATCTCGGGGGTGTGCCGGTGCACGCCCCCGACGCCGTACGCCGACGCGGAACCCATGATCTCGGCGCCGAGCAGATGAGGTTTCACCGCCTTGCCTGCGCCGGACGTGCCCGAGACGGCGACGACGACCACGTCGGTGCAGTCCACGAGCCCGGCGCCGACGGCGGGCGCGATGGTCAGCGTGGACACCGTCGGGTAGCAGCCCGGCACGGCGATCCGCGAAGCGGTGCGGAGAACGGAGCGCTGGTCGGCAAGCTCCGGCAGCCCGTAGGGCCAGGCCCCGGCGCGGGGACCGCCGTAGAACGCCGACCAGGCGGCGTCATCGGTGAGCCGGAAGTCGGCGCCGCAGTCGATGACGAGGGTGTCGGGGTCCAGCCGCTCGACCAGCGCGGACGAGGTTCCGTGTGGAAGCGCCAGGAAGACCACCTCATGCCCGGCGAACGACCCGGCGTGGGTGGCTTCGACCACCCGGTCCGCGATCGGGACCAGATGCGGATGATGCACACCCAGCCTCGTCCCGGCAGACTCTCCGGCCGTCACGGCGCCCACCTCGACCACCGGAAGGGCCAGGAGCAGCCGAAGGAGCTCGCCACCGGCGTACCCGGTCGCGCCGGCCACCGCCGCTCTGACGTTCATCGGCATTATTATTCTGGACCCGGAAGATATATGCAAATTCTTGTTCGGTGAACCACGGCGCCTTCGCGTGCGTTGTGCAGACATGGAGGTGGTGGCGGCCGGTTCAGGGCCGCAGCCGGTGCGGGACGCCGACGCGTTGGTGGCCCAGCTCTTCCACGAGCACGGGCGAGTGCTGCTGGCCTACGCCCGCCGACTGACGATGGGCGACACGCAGCGGGCGGAGGATGCCGTACAGGAGACGCTGGTCCGCGCCTGGCAGCACAGCGCGGCGTTCGCGGACGGGGCGGGCTCTGCACGGGCGTGGCTGATGACCGTGCTGCGCCATGTGGTCATCGATGATGCCCGGGCCCGCAACGCACGACCCCGCGAAGTGGGCGGCGACGGCATCGAACGTGCGGCGGACGGCCACGACGACATCGAGGTCGCGCTCCGGTCCTGGACGATCCTCGAGGCGATCGCGTCGCTGAGCGAGGAGCACCGTGCCGTCATCGTCGAGACCTACTACCGCGGGAGCAGCGTGGCCGAGGCGGCGACCCGGCTCGGCATTCCAGCGGGCACGGTCAAGTCCCGCGCGTACTACGCCCTGCGAGCCCTACGGCTGGCACTGAGCGAACGAGGGGTCACGCCATGACGACCGACCGCCGAAGCACTTGCGCCCACGTCCGGCCACTGCTCGGCATCGCGGTGCTGGGTCTTGCTGACGCCGCCGAACGGCGAGCGGTCGAGGAGCATCTGGCCGGGTGCCACGACTGCACGGCCATCCAGACCGAGCTGAGCCCGTTGCCGGACCTTCTCGGCAGCGTGGACGCCTCCGACGTGGCCGACGATCTTCCCGCTCTTCCGGCGGGGCTGCTGCGCCGTACGCTCGATGAGGTTGCCGCTGCTGAGAAGGAGAACATCGCGCAGCGACGGCGGCGCAGACTGCGGCTCGCAGTCGCCGCGGTGGCAGCAGCAGCCGCGGCCGCGGTGGTGCTGCTCGGCCCCTGGAACGGCACGCCGGACTCCACCGGTGGCTCCGACCGGGTCGTCGCCGCCGTTGCCGACCCGGGCACGCACGTGCGCGGCAGCTTTGTCATCACCGCAGCGCCCACCGGCAGCCAGGTGCGGGTCAGCCTTTCCGGGGTGCAGCCGGGGGAACGTTGCCGGTTGCTCGCGTTCGCATCCAACGGCCGGCCTGAGGTCGCCGCTACCTGGGTCGCACGGTACGACGGCACCGCAGTGGTCACCGGAAGCACCGGTCTGACGCCGAGCGACATCACCGGACTGCAGGTCGTCACGCACGGAGGTCAGACGCTGCTCCGGGCCGGCGCCGCCGATCTTCGGCCAGCGACCTGACCGACTGCCTGACCTCGCGGTCGGACCGCGACCCGTCGGGCGCGGTCTTGCGTGTTCGTCCTCGAACCGCCTTCGCACCGCCTTTGAACCGCGACGGTCTCCCGTACGTGTTCCAGATGAACGAACGAGACAGGAGATCACGATGACAACACATCCCAGATCCACGGCATCACGCCTCGTCGGGCTGGCCGCGCTGCTGACGCTGGCGGCGTGCGGCGGGAGCAACGGCTACGGGGGTGCAGCGGGCGGCGGGTCCACCACCCCGGGGTCAGGAGGCGCTTCGGGGGCAGGCGGCATCGGCACGACCTCGACGACGCTCGGCACCGTCCTGACCGACTCCGCGGGCAAGACCCTCTACGCATTCGCGGCCGACTCCCCCGGAACGTCCGCCTGCTCGGGCCAATGCCTCGTGTACTGGCCGTTGAGCTCTGCCGGCACGACGCCGCCGAAGGCACCGGCCGGAGTCACCGCGACGCTCGGAGTCCTGAAACGCCCGGACGGCACCAGGCAGCTCACCGTGGACGGCTTCCCCGTGTACACCTACGTCGGGGACCAGGCGCCCGGAGACACGACCGGGGAGGGCAAGAACCTGTCGGGCGGACTGTGGTGGGTGCTCGGTACGGACGGCAAGTGGATCAAGGGCGGCTCGTCGTCCTCGTCGTACAGCAACTCAGGCGGTGGTGGCAGCTACTGAGCTGCCCACGCCCTCCGACCCCGTCTCGAGCGGTCGCGTGAGCGGGTGAACGGTCGGGTGAGGGATCGGGTCAGTAGTCGTCCTTGACGGCGTGCACGAACCGGCCGTGCAGGTGATCGAGCTCACCGGCGGCGAACCGGCGTACGAACGTCTCGATGGGCTCAGACGGTCCGAACTCGACGTCGTCGGTGCCGTCCCACATCTGCTCGGTCATGTCGGTGCGGACCAGACCGGGGCTGACGTTGACCACGCGTACCGACGAGTCGGCACCGAGGGCGGCGGCGACGTTGTCGAGCCAGCGGAAGGCGGCTGCCTTGGAGACCGAGTACGCCGAGTAGCGAGGTTCGGCCCGGAACCCGATCCCGGAACCGAGGTCGATGATGTGGCCGCGTCCCCGGGTGATCATGCCCGGCAGCACGGCCGACGTCATCAGCATCACGCCGCGCACGTTGACCTCCACCGTCCGCCACCAGTCCGCCGGGTCGGACTCCCAGGGCAGCGCGCGTTGGTCACGCACGCCGGCGGCGTTGACGAGGACGTCGATCGGTCCGAGGCGGTCGATGATGGTCGACACCGCCGCGTGGACCTCCCCGGGTACGGAGACGTCGACCGCCAAGCCGATCGCACCGTTGCCGAGACCCGCTGCGGCCCGCTCCGCCCTGTCGGGGTCACGACCGCACACCGCCACGGTGTAGCCGCTCCCGGCGAGCACCGCCGCGAGCCGGACGCCGATGCCGCGCGTACCCCCCGTCACCAGCGCGACGGGTCTAGCCGGCCGTTCAGACACGCTGCACGGCACCGGTGCGTTCGGCTGCCATCCTCACAGCACGGTCGCGCGCCGGCCCGATCTCGGCCTCGGTCAACGTGCGGTCGGGGGCTCGGAACCTGAGCGAGAACGCCAACGACTTCTTGCCGACCTCGATCTGATCGCCGGTATAGACGTCGAAGAGCCGCACCGACTCCAACAGCTCCCCCGCGCCGTCGCGCAGCGCGGCCCCGACGTCGGCAGCGGTCACGTGGGCGTCCACGACGAGTGCGACGTCCTCCTTGGCGACGGGGTACGTCGAGAACGGCTGCGCGAGAGTCAGGTCCGGCGCCTGCTGCATCAGGGCGTCGAGGTCGAGCTCGAAGGCTGCGGTCCGGGCCGGGACGTCGTACGCGGAACAGACTTTGGGGTGCAGCTCACCGGCGTAACCGACCGGCGTCTCGTCGACGAGCAGCCGCGCGCAACGTCCCGGATGCCAGGGCTCGTGCCTGGCTGCCTGGATCTCGAGCGTGAGACCGACAGCGCGGGCGACCTCGCGCGCTGCCTCGACCGCGTCGGCCCAGGTGGTGGCCCGGCCGGGCCCCCACCAACCGGGCTGGCTGCGGAGGCCGGACAGCACGACACCGACATGGAGCGGCTGGTCGGGCAGCGCCGCTTCGAGCTCTTTGAGCTCGTCAACGGTGGGTGCCCGGTCCACGCCCAGGCGCGGCGCGGTCGGCCGCCCGGCCAGGCCGGGCAGGAAGACGCTGCCGAGCTCGAACAACCCGACGGCGTCCTGCCCGCGGCTCACGTTGCGGGCGAGCGTGCGCAGCAGGCCTGGCACGAGAGTGGTGCGCAGCAGGGGCTCCTGCTCCGACAGCGGGTTGGCCACGCGGAGGGCGCTGCGCCGTTCGTCGTCGGAGCTGAGCCCGAGCCCGTCGAAGTCACGGCTGCCGATGAAGGGGTAGGCCAGCGCCTCGACGTAGCCGGCCGCCGCGAGTGCCATGCCGACCCGACGGCGTAGTCGTTGCTGCTTGGTCAGCCCCCGTCCCGCAGGCGCCGCCGGTAGCACGCTGGGCACGTTCGGGTAGCCGACGATCCGTAGCACCTCCTCGAAGAGGTCATGGGGGTCGTTGAGGTCCGGCCGCCAGGCGGGCGCGGTCGCCTCGATGTGCCCGCCGGTGATCTCGACCTGGCAACCGACCGTCCGCAGCGCCTGCGCCGCGGCGTCGTCGTCGATGGCGAACCCGGCGACACGCGTCGGGAGCTGGGAGTCGATGGTGATCGACGTACGGGCCGGGGGTTGTCCCACGATCGTCGCGGTGGCGGCGACGCGGCCACCGCCGTGCTCGACGAGCAGATCGGCGACCCGGCGGGCAGCAACCGGCGCGAGGGTGGGGTCGATGCCACGCTCGAAGCGCTTGGACGCCTCGCTGGGCAGCTTGTGCCGCCGTGCAGTCCGGGCGATCGTCACCGGATCGAAGTGCGCCGCTTCGATCACGACCGAGGAGGTGGACGCGCTCATCTCCGTCTCGGCGCCGCCCATGACCCCCGCGAGCCCGATCGGTCCACGGTCGTCGGTGATGAGCAGGTCCTCGGGGTCGAGGGTGCGCACCGTGCCGTCGAGGGTCGTGAGCTTCTCACCCCGCGTGGCCCGGCGTACGCCGATGGAGCCCTGCAACGTGGCCCTGTCGTAGCCGTGGATCGGCTGGCCCAGCTCGAGCATCACATAGTTGGTCACGTCGACCGCAAGTGAGATCGGACGCATCCCGGCGAGCTGCACCCGTCGGGCCAGCCATCGCGGCGAGGGGCGGGTCGCGTCGAAGCCGTCGACCGTGAGGGCGACGAAGACGTCGCAGCCGGACGGGTCGTCGATCTCGATCGGGTGGCCCTCCCCCGCCGGTGCTGCCGGCAGGGTCAGGGCTGGATCGCGGAACTCCAGGCCGTACGCCGTGGCCGCCTCGCGGGCGACGCCGCGTACGGACAGGGCGTAGGCGCGGTCCGGGTTGATCTCGAACTCGATGACGTCGTCACGCAGGTGCAGGACCGGCGCGGCATCGGCGCCCGGGTCGGCCGAGCCAGGCGGCAGCACGATGATTCCGCTGTGGTCGTCGCCGAGCCCGAGCTCCCGGGCCGAGCAGATCATGCCGTCGGACACGTGTCCGTAGGTCTTGCGGGCAGCGATCTCGAACCCACCGGTCAACACGGCACCGGGGAGTGCGACCACAACGAGGTCTTGCGGGCCGAAGTTTCGCGCACCGCAGACGATGCCACGGGGCCCGCCCGCGCCGACGTCCACCTGACACCACCGGATCGTCTTGCCGTTGGTGTGTTCCTCCTCCTCGAACGTCAGCACCCGCCCGACGAGGAGCGGGCCGCTGACATCGCCGGCCGCGGTCTCGAGCGCTTCCAGCTTGAGTCCGAGGAACGTGAGTCGGTCGGCGAGCTCCTTGTGC
>JANLYC010000619.1:0-4021 GCA_031365435.1 Nocardioidaceae bacterium | reverse complement strand
CGGCCCGGGGGCGGATCCCGTCCAACCCTTCCGGCACATGCGTAACTGCTTGCTCACGAAGAGTCAAAATTGCGGCCGAAAGCCTGATGTGAACCTCTGGCAAAGCAGGCTAAGACCGAACTATCACCGGCCCCCACACGGCGGGTCGCACCGAGAGGATGCTTCATGAGTCGACAGCCAGCGCACCATCGCATCACTCGCACCGCCCGGGGGGTGACCGTCGGGGTCGCCGCCCTCGGCCTGGCCCTTGGCCTTCAGCAAGCCAGCCAGGCGCAGAAAGCCCCACCGACGCCGTCGGCCCAGCCCGCAGCGTCGGCGGCGTTGCAGCCGCACTGGACCGACGCCGTCGCGCACGACACGTCACCGCGGCTCTCGTCGTTGACGAACGCCAACGTGCCGACCAGCCGGTCGGAGGGACCGCAGGAGGACAGGGCCGAGGCCATCACCCCGGCACCGGACAACGGCTTCGCCGGGGACCCGGCGCTCCAGCACACCGCGCCCCCGGCTGCCATCGGGTCGACGCGGGCCAACTTCGAGGGGCTCAGCAACCAGGACAACTTCAACGCCTACGGCTATCGGGTGAACCCACCGGACACGGTCGGGGACGTCGGTCGCTCGCAGTACGTCGAGATGACCAACCTGATGGTGGACGTCTACTCCAAGACCGGGCAGCAGCAGATTCCGCCGACCCCCATCGGCGCGCTGTGGAGCGGGTTCGCGGTCGACGACTGCACCGATCCGTCCGGGGATCCGATCGTGCTGTACGACCAGATCGCCAACAGGTGGATCCTGACGCAGTTCACGACGCGTGGCTTTGCTGACCCGACGCTGCCGTTCTACAACTGTGTCGCGGTCTCGACGACCTCAGATGCCACCGGGTCGTACAACCGGTATGCGTTCAGCACCGGATTCAACTTTCCCGACTACCCGAAGTACGGAGTCTGGACGGACACCCTCACCCTGACCACGCGAGAGTTCGGGCCGACGACGGAGTACGGCATCGGGGTGTACGCCCTCGAGAAGCGCAAGATGTACAACGGTCAGGACGCGCGAGCCGTCTCGTACTTCATCGACGGCAACGACCCGACTCTGCTGCCTCTGGTCGGAGACGGTTTGTTGCCTGCTGACATCGACGGGACGCGAAAGCCGGCCGAGGGTCAGGCGATTCCGTTGATGGGCACCCAGGACGACGACTGGGAGTACGGTGCCACGATCGATGCGCTGAACATCTGGGACCTCAAGGTCAAGTGGCGCTCGACTCCCCAGTCGTCTCTCGCGTTCGCGGCGCAGCTGCCGACACAGCCGTTCGACTCGAACTTCCCATGCGGGGCGCCGGGCGATCGCAACTGCCTCCCGCAACCCGGCATCACCAACCCTGACCAGTACCTCGACGTCCAGTCGTACCGGCAGCGTCCGATCTGGCGGCTCGCGTACCGCAAGCTCGGCCCGGGCGTGGAGTCCTTGGTGACCAATCAGTCGGTCGAGGCGCGCCCCGGCGTCGCCGGAGTTCGCTGGTATGAAGTGCGCCGGACCCCGGGATCGAACTACTCGATCCGGCAGCAGGGCACGTTTGCTCCGGCTGACGGCGTGAACCGCTGGATGGGCAGCATCGCCCAGGACAAGTTCGGGAACATGGGGCTCGGCTACAGCGTCGTCAACGGCACCGACGTCTACCCGGGCATCCGTTACACCGGCAGGCGGGCAGGCGACCCACTCGGGCAGATGACGCTCGGCGAGGGGACCGTGATCAACGGTAGCGGAGTACAGACCAGCCTGAACTCCCGGTGGGGCGACTACACGTCGATGAACGTGGATCCGGTCGACGACTGCACGATGTGGTACGCCAACGAGTACTACACGGCGGCCGGTCAGGCCAGTAGTCTTGCCGGTTGGCAGACGCGGATCGCGAGCTTCCGGCTGCCTGGCTGCTGAGTTCAGGGAACACCCTTGCGAGGGTGGCCGGATCGGTCGGCCACCCTCGCAGCTCGGTCAGTGCTTCGTCGGCCGCAGTCCCCGCCGCATCACCACACGGGTGGGGGAGCGGCGGACGACCTCACGGAAGCCGGCGCGCTCGTAGAGACTGCGCGAGCCGAAGAACATGAAGTCGGCGTGGCTGCGCTCGGGCTTGTCGACCGGGTAGGCCTCGAGCATCCGCACGCCCTCGTCGCGGGCGTGGTCGATGGCGCCGGCCAACAGCCTGTGCTGCAGGCTCTGGCCGCGGTGGGACTTGGCGACGTACGTGCACACGATGGACCAGACCTCTGCGTCATCGACCGGTTTCATGATCGGAGACCGCTTCAGCTTGAGGTAGTCCTCTCGTGGACCGAGGCTGATCCACCCCACGGGGGCACCCTCGAGGTAGCCCACGAGTCCCGGGACAGTGCCGCCCTCGACGAGGTCGCAGAGCTGCTGCTTGTGGTCGACCCCGGCCGCGCCGGACACCGAGACGGTGCCGGTGACGCGGTAGTACATGCACCAGCAGCCTCGCACGATCGAGCCACCGGGCATCGCGAACAGCGCCTCGAGGTCGCCCCACGTCTCGGGCGTGAGCGGTCGGGTCTCGAAGGGGGTGGGCGTGCGCGCCGGCATGTGGTCAGTGAAGCAGCGCGCTCAGACAGTCGCCAGTCGGCGCGGTGTGGCCGGACGTCAGGGCTTGAGCCTTGCGAGATCCTCCCGGCAGCGGGCCTCGACCTGGTCGAGCTCGACGAGCGTGTCCTCGATGTCGCGTCGGCGCTGGTCGAGCTCGGCGCGGCGTACGTCGATCTGGTCGAGCAGGTACTGCAGCTGGCCCCCTTCGCCGGGCTGTTCGTCGTACATGTTGACGATGACGGCGATCTCGTCGAGAGAGAAGCCGAGCCGCCGGCCGCGCAGGATCAGGGCGAGCCGGATGCGGTCGCGGTTGCGGAAGACCCGGGTGGTGCCCCGGCGCTCGGGAGACAGCAGGCCGATGTCCTCGTAGTGGCGCAGTGTGCGCAGGGTGACGTCGTACTCTGCGGCGAGCTCGCTGATCGTCCAGCTCGTCTCGATGTCGGCTGGTCCAGCCATCGCGACCACCTTGACCTTCCGTTACGGAAGCCACCTACCCTTACGTTGACGTAAGAGTAAGGCATGGCCCCGAGGAGCGACCACCGTGACATCGTTCGAGCTGACCCCCGAGCACGAAGCCTTCCGCCGCAGTGTCCGCGAGTTCGCCGAGGCCGAGATCGGCCCGCGCGCGGCGCAGTGGGACAAGGACCACTACTTTCCTGTCGACACCGTGCACCAGATGGGCAAGCTCGGCCTGTTCGGGCTGACCGCGCCGGAGGAGTTCGGCGGAGCCGGTGAGGACGGCGACTTCACCAGCCTCTGCGTCGCGATCGAGGAGATCGGCCGCGTCGACCAGTCCATGGGGATCACCCTCGAGGCCGCGGTGGGGCTCGGGATCAACCCGATCCTGACCTTCGGGTCCGACGAGCAGAAGAACGCCTGGCTGCCCGACCTCGTGGCCGGCAACACCCTCGCCGGCTTCGGTCTCACTGAGGCGGGAGCCGGGTCGGACGCCGGTGCCACCAAGACCAAGGCCGACCTCGTCGACGCCGAGTGGGTCGTGAACGGCAGCAAGCAGTTCATCACCAACTCCGGCTCCGACATCACGTCGCTGGTCACGGTCACCGCCCGCACCGGGGTCTCGACCAGCCCGACCACCGGTCTCGAGAGGCCCGAGATCTCCACGATCATCGTGCCGACCGACACGCCCGGTTTCACCGCCGAGAAGGCCTACGACAAGCTCGGCTGGCACGCCAGCGACACCCACCCCTTGAGCTTCGACAACTGTCGGGTCCCCGCGGACAACCTGCTCGGCGAGCGCGGCAAGGGCTTCCACCAGTTCCTCGCCACGCTGGACGACGGTCGCGTTGCCATCGCCGCACTTGCGGTCGGCTGCATCCAGGCCTGTCTCGACATGTCGGTGCAGTACGCCGGTGAGCGCACCACGTTCGAGGTGCCGATCGGACGCAAGCAGGGGGTCGCCTTCCAGATTGCC
>JANLYC010000611.1:0-4157 GCA_031365435.1 Nocardioidaceae bacterium | reverse complement strand
TGGCGGCGGACTTCTTGGCGGCCTTCTTGGCAGTCGTCTTCGACGCGGCCGGGGCGCCGTCGGAGGCGTCCGATGCCCCAGCGGCCGCGGTGGCGGGTTCGGCAGCCTTCTTGGCGGTCCTCTTGGCTGCTTTCTTCGCGGGCGACTTCTTGGCGGCGGCCTTCTTGGCTGGAGAGGCCGATCCGGAGTCCGGGCCGGTTGAGTCCGTGGTCGTGGAGGTGGTGGTTGATTCTTCTTCGAGCATGTGCGCTCCTCATGTGCCTCCGGGCGCTGAGCGCCGCGCGGAGGCGGTTCGGTCGCCGTGACGTGGTCGGGATGACCGCGTCGCAGCGCAAGCTTGCGATGGCGTCTCGGTCGTGGGCCGGTCGCGACGCGACCAGCGTGTTACCGAGGCGGCGACGTCCGCCGGTACTGACACGTGGTGCTCGTCCGACCGTTCAGCGGTCGTCGCCCAGGGGTGCGGCGGCGTCGCGATCGTGACCGAACGGGTCATCCACGCGGCCGGACAAGGTGTCGAGAGGACCTTGCGCGATCCGGGTCTGCAACGGCGGAACCGGGGCGACGAGGCCAGCGATCTCACGGAGTCCGGCGAGGATGTCGTCGGGCCGGACGGCAGGTGTTCCATGCCGTACGACCAGGTCCAGTATCGCACACTCCTGCCCGTCGTACTCTCCACCACGCGCTGACAGAGACACCACGGCGGCCCGGCAGTCGAAGCTGCGCATCCCCTTCTTGGTCATGCGCTCGACCTCGACCGCTTCGCGAGCGAGGAACTGCGTCACCGCCGCCGCCGCGCCCGGCTCGCTCACGCCGGGCAGTGCGATCGTCCACTGCCCCGCCTCGAGCCGGTCGGCCAGCGCACCGGGCCGGGCGACCACGACCTCGAGGACGTCGAGACCGTCCGGCATGGCCTCGTCGAGCGCTCGGCGTACGTCGTCGGGGTCGCACTCACGCGTGACGCCGATCTCCAGGTACTCCGCCTCGCTCGCGGCCCCCGTCGGCGACGCGTTGGCGTAGGAGATCCGGGGATGCGGGTTGAACCCCGAGGAGTAGGCGATCGGCAGTCGGGCCCGGCTCACCGCCCGCTCGAAGGCGCGGCCGAAGTCCCGGTGACTGGTGAAGCGCAGCCGGCCGCGTTTGGCGTAGCGGATGCGCAGCTTCTGCACGGGCGGCGGCTGCTGCTCGGGTTGTGCACGCACCCCGTGACGATATCGACGACAGGCTGCAACCCGTCAATTCGCGGGGCACGCCTGCGCCGGCTCGACCTCGTCAAGACTTCGAACAGCGGGAATCGGGGACCGGAACAGGAAAAGGACGCTCAGCACCCCACCCGCCGCCGCGAGCAGCAGCGTCTCGCGGATCCCGATGCTGGAGCCGAGGACTCCGCCGAGCACGGCGCCGAGCGGCCGGACGCCGTAGTTGATCATCGAGAAGGCGCCCGCCACCCGGCTGCGCATGCCGTCCGGGATGACCGCCGCCTGCAAGGAGTTCAGGTTGATGTCGAACACCATGACTCCGAGGCCGGACCCGAACTCCGCGAGACCCAGCACACCGGCGGCAACCCAGTCCGCACCGCCGGCCAGGGCGATGGGCGCGATGGACGCCGGGAAGACGACGGCGCCGACGACGATCATCCGCCCGACCCCGAACCGCGCCGACAGCCGAGGCGCCGCGAACGCGCCGATCAGGCCCCCCACCGAGCCGATGCCGAAGGCCAGGCCGATCACGCCCGCCGACAGTCCCAGCTCACGGCTCGCGAAGAGCACCAGCAGCGCGCTGGACATGAACGTGAAGAAGTTGATGGTCGCGCAGCAGCGGAGGCTGCCCCGCAGGTAACGGTCGGTGACCACGAAGTGCACACCCGTCGCCGCCCGCCGCAGCCATGACTCCTCCCCCCGCTGCTCGAGCGGTCGGTCGGGGACGTCGAGCCGAGCGATCACCACCGCAGAGCAGAGGAAGGATGCGGCGTCCACGAGCATCGCCAGCGGCGCGGTCAGCAGCTGGATCAGGAACCCGCCGGCGGCTGGCCCGGCGACGAAGGAGGCCGACCTGCTGACGTTCAGCTTGGCGTTCGCGTCGACATAGTCGGCCCGGGGGACGAGAGAGACGAAGAACGACGGGTAAGACGTGCTGAAGAGGACCTGACCCAGTCCGGCCAGCAGTGCCACCACGAAGAGCTGGGCGAGCGTGATGACCCCGACGGCGTACACGATGGGGACGCTCAGCACGGTGACCGCCCTGAGCAGATCTGCAGCGACGAGGATCCGCCGCTTGTGCAGGTGCTGGTCGGCCCAGCTGCCGACGAGCAGTGAGAGCAGGTTCGGCGCCCAGACTGCCGCCGTGAGCAGCCCGACCTGGGTCGGGGTGGCGTGGAGCACGAGGACTGCGATGAGCGGGAGGGCGAGCTCGGTGACGCGGTCTCCGAACTCCGAGACCGTGTGGCCGTACCAGAAGCGCCGGAACGGGACGTTGTGCCAGACCGACGGCCGTGCAGCCGCTCGCTCACGGTGCCGCGACAGGTCAGACGTCATCGTCGGCCTCGGGCATCGAGTAGCGCACGAAGCGCACCGACCGAGCTCCGGGTGGGACATCGCTGTCGTCGCGGCGGACGTACGGGGCCAGCACGACCTCGAACCCTCTCAGGATCTCCTCGGCCTCCTCTGCCGTGACGTCGACGCGGGTGTTGGACGCACCGGCGACGCGGTCCCACGCGACGTCCAGCCGAGGTGCCGTCTGTTCGGACCACGTGATGACCTGCTGCAGGTTGGCGGCGTGCATGGCGCTGCGCAGCAGGTGCCCGGCGGCGCGACCCTCCTCGTCGTCCGGCATCTCGAAGCGGAACCCGCGGGCGACGGCCCGCCAGTACCGCTGCCGCCGGTCTGGGCTCTCCCCGTCGTCGATCAGACCGAAGCTCGCCAGGTGGCGCAGGTGCCAGCTCGTCACGGACGGCGTGGCACCCACCAGCGGTGCGAGCTGGGTCGCCGTGGCGGGACCGTGGCGCTGGAGCTGGCTGAGGATCGCCAGTCGCACGGGATGGGACAGGGCTCGCATCGCCCGTGGGTCGGAGACCTCGACATCACCCATCAGATTCTTGAGAGACATCTTTCGAGAGTACCCTCTCATGTTTGGCCGTGTCCACTCGCCCAACGACTACGGCCGTGCCTGCTCTAGGCTCGACGCCGTGACAGACCAGCCGCCGTTCGAGCCGTACCCGCACGATGCCGCCCGCCGCGAGTACGACGCCGCACCACCGACCACCCAGCCGCCGACCGAGCAGCCGCTCTCGATCCGGCGAGCGGTGCTGCTGATGCGGACCGGCGCTGCACTGAGTGCTGTCTACCTGGTCGCCACGCTCATCTTCCTCGGGTCAGTGAAGGACGACATCCGCGCTCAGCTGCAGAAGTCCGACGCGAACTACACCCAGTCACAGCTCGACACCGCCTTCACGGTGTACTTCGTCTCGGTCGTGATCTTCGGCCTCATCGGCATCGCCCTGTGGCTGTGGATGGCGGCGGCGAACGGCAGGGGCAAGCGGTGGGCGCGGACCACGGCCACGGTGCTGGGCGCGTTCAACATCTTGCTCTCGGTGCTGTCGCTGATCAGCGGCAACGGAACCACGCTGTCGGTGCTGTTCACCGTGCTGAACCTGGTGATCGCGATCGCGGCCCTGGTGTTCATGTATCGCTCCGACGCGAGCAGGTACTACGCCGCCCGCTCCCGCGGCTGATCGCCGCCACCCCGGCCAACCGGTCGATACCGGGCGGGACGAGAATCGGGGACCGTGATCTCCCGCCGCGCTGAGCAGCTGCTGCTCCTGGTCGGCCTCACCGTGCTCGCTGTCAACCTCCGGCCACCCGCGGTCAGCGTGGGTCCGGTGCTCGACGAGATCCGGTCGGGCCTGTCCATGGGGACGACCACGGCCGGCGTCGTGACGACGCTCCCGGTGCTGTGTTTCGCCGGCTTCGGCGGGCTGGCACCCTGGGCTGGTCGCCGGTTCGGGATGCACCGGGTCATGTTGGCCTCACTGCTCCTCACCGCGGTGGCCCTGTCACTGCGCTCGACCGTCGGCTCCTCGGCTCTGTTCGTGGTGACCACGATCCCGGCACTGGCGGGGATGGCGACGGCGAACGTCCTGCTTCCCTCACTCGTCAAACTGC
>JANLYC010000205.1:0-1608 GCA_031365435.1 Nocardioidaceae bacterium | reverse complement strand
GACGCGGCCGCCCCGGTCGTCGCGGCTGGCGATGCCCTGGCCGTTCAGGAACACCTGGAGCGACTTGGCGAACCCCTGCTGCCACGCCTCGTCCGACATGGCGCCACCCTGGGGCGTGTACCAGTCGATATCCGCGCCGGCCGTCCCGCGGATCTCGCGTCCGACGAACCAGCCGCGGCGGCGGAACGTGGGGTGGTCGCGGCGGAGTGCGATGAGCGATCGGGTGAACGCATGGAGGTCCGGATCCGCGTGGGTCCAGTCCAGCCACGAGATCTCGTTGTCCTGGCAATAGGCATTGTTGTTGCCCTGCTGCGTCCGGCCCATCTCGTCGCCGGCAAGGAGCATCGGGATCCCCTGCGAGAGGAGCAGCGTGGTGAGCATGTTGCGTGTCTGCTGCGCCCGAAGCCCGTTGATCGCGGCGTCCTCTGTGGGCCCTTCGACGCCGCAGTTCCACGACCGGTTGTGGCTCTCGCCGTCGCGGTTGTCCTCGCCGTTCGCCTCGTTGTGCTTCTCGTTGTACGAGACGAGGTCACGGAGGGTGAAGCCATCGTGCGCGGTCACGAAGTTGACGCTCGCGTACGGTCGCCGGCCAGTGGCACCGTAGAGGTCGGAGCTGCCGGTGACGCGGTAGGCGAACTCGGCGAGGGTCTGGTCCTCGCCCCGCCAGTAGTCGCGCACCCCGTCGCGGTACCTGCCGTTCCACTCCGACCACAGCGGCGGGAAGTTGCCCACCTGGTACCCGCCCTCACCGACGTCCCACGGCTCGGCGATGAGCTTGACCTGGCTCACCACGGGGTCCTGGTGGATGAGGTCGAAGAAGGCCGACAGCCGGTCGACCTCATGCAGCTCGCGCGCGAGCGTCGAGGCGAGGTCGAACCGGAACCCGTCGACGTGCATCTCGAGCACCCAGTAGCGCAGGGAGTCCATGACCAGCTGCAGCACGTGGGGGTGGCGCATGTTGAGCGTGTTGCCGGTGCCCGTGTAGTCCATGTAGTAGCGCCTGTCGTCCATGAGCCGGTAGTAGGCCGGGTTGTCGAACCCCTTGAACGACAGCATGGGGCCGAGGTGGTTGCCCTCGGCGGTGTGGTTGTAGACGACGTCCAGGATCACCTCGATGCCCGCCCCGTGGAGCGCCTTGACCAGCTGCTTGAACTCCTGGACCTGCTGGCCGCGCTCGCCGGCGCTCGAGTACTCGTTGTGCGGGGCGAGGTAGCCGATGGAGTTGTAGCCCCAGTAGTTCCGCAGGCCGCGATCAACGAGCTGCGCGTCGTGGATGAACTGATTGACCGGCTGGAGCTCGACGGCGTTCACGCCCAGGTCGCTGAGGAACGCCACCGACGTCGGGTGTGCGAGACCGGCATAGGTGCCGCGCAGCTCGGGCGGGATCTCCGGATGGAGCTTGGTGAACCCCTTGACGTGAAGCTCGTAGATGACCATCTCGTTGGCGGGGATGCGCGGCGATCGATCGTCGGCCCAGTCGAAATAGGGGTTGGTGACGATCGACTTGGGCATGGAGCCGGCGCTGTCGGTGGCATCCATCGGGCCGTCGGGGTCGCCGAAGGTGTACGGGAACACGGCCTGGCCCCATTCCACCTGCCCTTCGATCGC
>JANLYC010000529.1:0-2587 GCA_031365435.1 Nocardioidaceae bacterium | reverse complement strand
CCTTTCGACCTGGTGGTGGTGGGTGCGGGCATCAACGGACTGGGCATCGCGCGCGATGCGGCCTCGCGTGGCCTCCGCGTGGCACTGCTCGAGCAGGATGACATCTGCAGCGGGGTCTCGGCGTGGTCGGGTCGGCTGGTGCACGGGGGGCTCCGCTACCTCGAGCACCGCGACTTCGCATTGGTGCGCGAGTCCCTGCGGGAACGGGAACGACTCTTCCGGTTAGCTCCGCACCTGGTGAAGCCGCTGCGCCTGATCATGCCGTTCTACTCGCACAACAAGCGGCCCGCATGGATGATCCGCTTGGGCATGGTCGCCTACGACGTTCTTTCGTTCGACAAGCGGACCGGGCGCCACGAGATCCTCAGCACCAAAGCGACGCTTCGCCGGTTCCCGGGCATCGCACGCACGGGGCTGGGCGGGGCAGCAGTGTTCACCGACGGCCAGGTCGAGTATGCCGAGCGACTCTGCGTCGAGGTGGCGGTCGCGGCAGTCGGAGTCGGAGCCGTCATCCGGACCAAGGCCCGGGTCGAGGAGCCGATCCTGCGTGAGGGTCGAATCGCCGGCGTGAGGTTCCGTGACACCACCAATGACACTCTGCACGAGGTCCATGCGCCGCTCGTGCTGAACGTCGCGGGCCCGTGGATCGACCGCATCTTCCGACGGGGCGCACCTCCACAGCCCCGCCTCAACGGCGGCACGAAGGGCAGCCATCTCGTCGTCGATCCCTTCCCGGGAGCGCCCGCCGACGTCGTCTACTACGAGTCCAAGACTGATGGGCGACTCGTCCTGGTCATCCCCTGGATGGGTCGCTACCTGATCGGCACCACCGACCTCCGCTTCGATGAGGATCCGGGTGAGGCCCGGTGCGACAACGATGAGATGACCTATCTCCTGGACGAGGTCAACGCGCTCATCCCTGAGGCAGGGCTCACCCCCGAGGACGTGCTCTTCACCTACTCCGGCGTACGTCCCCTGCCGAACGCTCCGGACGTCGAGGAGTGGGAGATCCCCCGAAGCCACGTGCTCCACGACCATGCGCCGGACATGCCGGGGCTCGTCACCGTCGTCGGAGGGAAGCTGACGACGTACCGCCAGCTCGCCGAGGACGCGGTCGACGACGCTTTCGAGCGTCTGGGCCGTCCAGCACCTCGCTGCGTCACAGCCAGCCTGCCGCTGCCCGGGGTCGTGGGCGACCTGGGAGAGGTACGTCACTTCCTCGGCCGCTCCGGTCTCTCGGATCGGACGGCTGACCGACTGGTGGCTCTGTACGGAGGGCGCGCGCTCGACGTCGTGGCTGAGGCGCAGAATGACGCCGAGCTGCTGGAGGTGCTGCACGAGGGCACCGGGGCGATCGGCGCCGAGCTGGTGTTCACGGCTCGCCACGAGCTCGCCCGCACCCTGACCGACGTGCTGGCCAGGCGTGTACTGCTCGCCTTCGAGCCCGGTCACGCGCTCGACGTGGTCGATCGGGCGGCGGCGATGCTCGGAGACCGCCTCGGCTGGAGCAAGGAGCAGCGCGCGGCAGAGACCGCCGAGTACCGCACGTGGCTCTCGCGGCTGCAGGTCCCGAGTGCAGCCCCAGTGGGCGGAGTGACGACGTGACCCAGCGCTTGGTCGCCGCGCTCGACCTCGGCTCGACCAGTGCCCGTGCTGTCCTGGTGGACGCGGACGGCGAGGTCGTGGCGCAGGCCAGCCGACCGACCGACCCGCAGTTCCCGCGGCGTGGCTGGGTGGAATTGGATCCAGGACACCTCTGGCGCGGCCTCCGCGACTCGCTCGCGGATGCGCTCACGTCGGTGGGAGCCACCACGGACGACATCGCCGGCGCCGGCGTCACCACCTCTCGCGAGACGTGCCTGGTGTGGGACCGCGCGACGGGTGAGCCGGTTCACCCCGCGATCATGTGGATGTCGAAGCAGACGGACGAGATCGTGGCACGTTGGCGGAGCGAGGGGCGTGACGAGGAGTTCCGCCGTCGCACCGGCCTCTTCAACGACTCCTTCTTCAGCGCGGCAAAGTTGGCGTGGATCCTCGAGACCGTGCCCGGTGCCCGGGAACGCGCCGATGCGGGCGAGCTTGCCGCAGGAACGCTGGACACCTGGCTGGTGTGGAACCTGACGAGCGGTCGCAACCACGCCACCGACACGAGCGAGGCGTCGCGGACCGCGCTCTTCTCCCTCGACGAGCTGGCATGGGACGAGACGCTCTGCGCGGTCACCGGTGTTCCGATGACACTTCTTCCGGAGGTCCTCGACTCGGACGGCGACTTCGGGGAAGTACGCCCGGCCGAGGTGGGGCTGCCGGGAAGCTCCCCCTTCCGGATCAGCGCCGTCATGGGTGACCAGATGGCAGGCATGTTCGGTCAGGCATGCACCGCTGGGGGGACCGTCAAGAACACGTATGGCACCGCGGGCGTCCTCACGGCCAACACTGGCGAACGCCCGGCTCTGCTGGACGGCCTGACCGCCAGTGTCGGCTGGACTCTCGAGGAGCGGACCGTCTACGAGGCCGAGGGAGTCGTGTTCCACAGCGGTCAGACCCTGCAGTGGATGCGCGAGAAGCTCAAGATCATGGCCCCCGACGA
>JANLYC010000623.1:0-3101 GCA_031365435.1 Nocardioidaceae bacterium | reverse complement strand
CTTCGAGCAGCGCGAGCACTTCCTCGGCTCCGGGCAGAACCGTCAGCTCCTCGGCAGCGATGGGGTCGACGCCGACCGAGTCGAGAACCGTCAGCAGATACCGCTGGATGTCCCCCCACGAGCGCTCGAAACGCCGCTGTGCGTCGACCTGCTGCACGAAGAGGCGGTCCGCCACCTCGCCAGGGTCGGGACCCGCGACCAGTCCGAAGGCATCGGCGAGCGAGTGGGCCGCGTCAGTACTTAAAACCAGCGTGCGCAGCCCGCGCTGCGCTGCGAGGGTCGCAGTCCCGGCGGCTGCGGTCGTCTTGCCGACGCCGCCCTTGCCGGTGAAGAGGATGACGCGCACGGGAACGAGAGTCGACGTCTCTGCGGCCGTCAGGCCCGCGCCTCGACGCGCTTCTTCAAGCCTTTGAGAGCGGTGTCGATGATGACCTTCTCACCCTTGCGCTTGAGCATGCCGATCATCGGGATGGTGAGGTCGACGGCCAGCTGATAGGTCACCTCGGTGTCGTCGCCCTTGCCCTCCAGGATGTAGGCCCCCTCCATGGACTTCAGGATGCTCGCCTCGACCAGCGACCAGGTGACCTGACGGTCACCGTCCCAGTCGTAGGAGAGCGTGTACTCGTCGCGGATGGGGGCGGCATCGAGGACGAACGCGACCTCCCCGGCGCGCCCGTCGTCGTACTCCGTCAGCACCTCGGCGGACTTGACCCCCTTGGCCCATTCCGGGTACGAGTCGAAGTCGGCGATGACGGACATCACGGTCGCCGGGTCAGCGGAGATCAGGATGCTCGACGTCGTCTGGTCTGCCATCTTGGTGGTCCCCTTCATCGGCACGACGGGTGAGGGTTCCGTCGCGGCGGAGGTGTCGCATGCTGTGGATCGGTGGCGACACTACTCGCTGACCGGCGAGGGCACCGCGCGGACCCGCGGCGTGACCCACCTCGGATGTTCGTGCGAACCGTCACGATAATCTGCGGACGGGACCGGTCGACGTCGGGAGGACACGTGCACGAGTACTCCGTTCCGGCGACCTTCGAGGTCCCGACCACGGGGAGCCTGACCGACGACATCATCGCGAACGCGCGTGACTTCCCTGGCAGTGTCGCACTGAGCCGCCTGGTCGACGGGAGCTGGCAGCATGTCACGACGAGCCAGTTTCTCGCTGAGGTGCGGGCCGTCGCCCGCGGACTCATCGCGGCCGGTGTCGCTGCCAGTGACCGCGTCGCACTGCTGTCGAAGACGCGCTATGAGTGGACACTGTGCGACTACGCGATCTGGTACGTCGGCGCCATCACAGTTCCGATCTACGAGACGTCCTCCCAGCAGCAGGTGGCGTGGATCCTGTCGGACGCGAGCGTGGTACTGGCGATCGCAGAAACCGGTGCACATCGGACCATGCTCGATGCCGTGGCGCCGTCGCTTCCTGCGCTGCGCCGCGTCGTCAGCATCGGTGACGACGGACTGACCAGGCTGGCCGAGGGCGACGGCACCGTCGTCAGCGACGCACAGCTCGAAGCACGCCGGGCGGGTGTCACACCCGATTCGGTGGCCACCGTGATCTACACCTCCGGTACCACGGGCCGACCCAAGGGTTGCGTGCTGACGCACCGGAACTTCATGGTCGAGCTCGATGCAGCCACCGATGTTCTCTCCAAGCTGTTCGAGCTCCAGGGGGCCAGCACCCTGCTGTTCCTGCCCCTGGCGCACGTCTTCGCCAGGATCATCCAGGTCGGCAGCATCCGGGCCCGGGTGCGCCTCGGGCACACCGCCGACGTCACCCACCTCGTCGACGACCTCGCCACGTTCCGGCCGACGTTCATCCTGGCGGTCCCCCGCGTCTTCGAGAAGATCTTCAACAGCGCCAGCCAGCGTGCCGCCTCCGAGGGGCGCGGCAGGATCTTCGGCGGGGCCGTCACGACCGCGATCGCCTACAGCCGGGCGCTCGACCGGAGCGGCCCCGGGCCCCTGCTCCGGGCGCGCCATCGGCTGTTCGATCGACTCGTCTACGGCAAGCTGCGTGCGACCGTAGGAGGTCAGGCGCAGTACGCCGTCTCCGGCGGCGCTCCACTCGGTGAACGGCTCGCGCACTTCTTCCGCGGGATGGGGCTACCTGTCCTCGAGGGTTATGGCCTGACCGAGACGACGGCCGCGGTGACGGTCAACCTGCCCGATGCTCAGCGGATCGGCACGGTCGGCAGACCGGTGCCCGGTACAGAAGTCCGCGTCGACGAGCACGGAGAGCTCGTCTTCCGAGGCGGGCAGATCTTCACGGGTTACCTCAACCAGCCGGCCGCCACGGCGGCGGCGCTTGACCCCGACGGCTGGTTCCGCACCGGAGATCTCGGCGAGATCGATGACGACGGCTTCGTCCGCATCACCGGCCGCAAGAAGGAGATCCTGGTCACCGCCGGCGGCAAGAACGTGGCTCCTGCGGTGCTCGAGGACCGGATCCGCGCGCACCACCTGGTGAGCCAGTGCATGGTCGTCGGGGACGGCAAGCCCTTCGTCGGGGCACTCGTGACCATTGATCCCGAGGCGTTCGCCGGGTGGGCCAAGGCCCTCGGCAAGAGCGGTGCGGTCAGCGACCTCGTCCGCGACCCCGACCTGATTGCCGAGGTTCAGCTCGCGATCGACGACGCCAACCGGGCAGTCTCCCGGGCGGAGGCGATCCGCACGTTCGCGATCCTCCCGGTCGAGTGGACCGAGTCGACCGGTGAGCTGACGCCGACGCTGAAGCTCCGGCGGACGGTCGTCATGAGCGCCTTCCACGACGAGATCGAGTCGCTCTACATGTGAGCCGGCCATTCGGGGCCGCGGTTGCATTCTGTAGTCGAATCACCGCATTGAGTCAAGATTTACCCCCGATATACACCATTTGTACGTCATACTAATGGACGATTGGCCTGTCTCCACACGGTCTATTTGCTGTGGCGGATCGGTCAAACCAACCCTTCTGGCCGCGTTCGGAGACTACTTTCAACACGGGCCTCACTGCGAGGTCCATCGATCTGAGGAAGGAGACACCATGCTGACTCGACTGCACGCGAGACGCCGCGATGACCGTGGCGCTGCTGCTGTGGAGTTCGCCTTGGTGCTCA
>JANLYC010000566.1:0-4427 GCA_031365435.1 Nocardioidaceae bacterium | reverse complement strand
GGCGGCCTGCTGCGCGACCTCACGGGCGATGCCGCCGCTCTGCAGCACCGGCGGCGTGCTGGCCACGAGGTGGAAGTTGTTGAAGTCGTAGCCGACGTTGCCGACCGCGTCGGCGTAGCTGTCGCCGACGTTGGCGGGCGGCACCGTCGTACTGCTGTCGTCGAGGATGATCCGCTCCGGATTCGGGTCGTTCTGCAACAGCACGATGCCACCGCGGCTGGTCTGCGTGCCGGACCCCTGCGGAACAATCGGTGTCTCGCCGTACGTCGTGTTGGTCGGCCCCACGACGCGTGCGTCAGGCAGGTCGACCAGCATGCCCTCCAGTGACTCCCAGAAGTCGATCCCGTCCTCGCCCGGCTGGTACTGACCGCCTGTCTCGACGTTGATCTGACCGCCGGCAGGGGCGTCGTTGTCGATCACGGTGGTGGGCACGCGCAGACCGTTGGGTCCGACCTCGGTCGGCGCCAGCCCGGCGGCGTTTGGGTCGACGATCGTCACGTTCGGCGTCACGATCTCGGTCGTGGTCAGTCCGCCGGCGCCGGGGCGGAACTCGCTCACCTTGCCATCGACCGTCACCGACACACCCGGTTGCAGCGACGCCGTCGGTGCCGTCGAGGTGAACACATAAACGCCTGAGCTGGCCCCGGTGACGTACCCAGGCGCGCTGGATCCGCGTGGGTCCTGCAGGTAGAAGCCACGGGCATCGCGCGCGGTGATGACTCCGGTCACGCCCGTGACGCTCTGACCGGTGTACGGCGAGAGGTGTCCAGCACCCTGGATCTGGGCGATGGTCGCGGTCGACGGAGGGACCACGCAAGCGCTGCCACAAGAGGCAGGGCTGGGCGCCCCCGCGGTGAAGTCTGCGGCGTTGTTGTCGGTGTCGGTGCCACCGCCGGAACGGGAGACCGACGTGCTGTTCGAGGTCGCCGGACCCTTGGTGCCCTCGTAGTCGTTCACAGTGCCGGCTCCCCAGCCGACGAAGTCCACTACACCGGCGGCGCTCGCGCAAGCACCTGGCGAGCAGGACAGTGCGCTCTGCGTCGACACGAGGGCCACCCGACCCGTCGTACCGCTGAGGTTGATGGAGCCAGCGGCGTCCGGCGGCGGCAGGTCGGTGGTGCCACCCGCGCCCGCGGCTTCCTGCACGAGGTAGCCGGCTCCGGGCGGAATCTTGCCGCTGAGCCCGGTGACCTGGAACGATCCGGTGCCGGTCGCTGAGCTGTACTGCACGGAGTACCCCGAGACGTCGACCGTCGACGTGCCGATGTTGCGGAGCTCGATGAAGTCGTTCTTGAGGGTCGCGCCGGAGTTGCCCCCACCGCCGTAGACCTCGTTGACGACAAGCGTGCTGGAGGGTGCAGCCTCGGCCTGCACGGCGGGCAATCCGATCAGGGCGGTGGTGACAGTGACGGGGAGAGCGGCAGCGAGGAACAGCCGACGCTTGTGACGTGCGCTCACAAGGTGTCCTTAGGTGCGAAGGAAGGCCGGTATCGAGGGGATATCGATGGGTACCGGGGGGTACCGGGCTCGACCCTAGGTGGCGAACGTGACCTTTGGGAATCCTCTGGGTGGATTTTTCCCGACGATTCCGGCGCTCGATCCGCGCAACCCGCTGACCCGGCCGCGGCTAGCCTGGGCTCATGGCGACGCCGGCGACCGAGATCGAGGTGGACGGGACCGCCGTGCGCGTGTCGAGTCCCGACCGGGTCGTCTTCCCGGCGACCGACAGCACGCCCGAGGCGACGAAGCTCGACGTGGTGCGCTACTACACCGCCGTCGGGCCCGGCATCCTGCGTGCTCTCCACCTGCGTCCGACCACGTTGGAGCGCTGGCCCAAGGGTGTCCACCCTGGGATCAAGCAGGCCACCCGGACCGATCGGCAGGGCGACGCGTTCTATCAGAAGCGCATCCCCAAGGGGGCGCCCGCGTATGTCGAGACGGCCACGATCCAGTTCCCGTCGGGGCGATCCGCCGACGAGGTGTGCCCGACCGAAACGGCTGTCGCCGCGTGGGCCGCACAGATCGGAACCATCACGTTCCACCCCTGGCCGGTGCGGCGCGCCGATGTCGAGCACCCCGACGAGCTGCGACTCGACCTCGACCCCCAACCGGGCACGGACTTCGCCGATGCGGTCGTCGTGGCCCGGGAGGCGCGTGGGCTGCTCGAGGACCTGGGGATCCGTGGTTTCCCGAAGACGTCCGGCAACCGCGGCATCCACGTCTACATCCGCATCGAGCCGCGGTGGACGTTCACCGACGTACGCCATGCCGCCATCGCGTTCGGTCGTGAGCTCACCCGTCGTATGCCTGGGCGCGTGACCACGAACTGGTGGAAGGAGGAACGCGGCCAGACGATCTTCGTGGACTATAACCAGAACGCACGCGACCGCACGATTGCGAGCGCCTACTCGCTGCGTCCCCTGCCCGGAGCACCGGTGTCGACACCGGTCACCTGGGAGGAGCTCGACTCCCTCGATCCTCGCGACTTCACGTTGCACACCGTGCCGAAGCGGTTCGCCGAGCTCGGCGACCTGCATGCCGAGATCGACGACGTGCACCACTCGCTCCAACCGCTGCTCGACCTGTACGAACGCGACGTGGCGGCAGGGCTGAGCGATCTTCCGTATCCCCCGGACTACCCGAAGATGGCAGGTGAACCACCGCGCGTCCAGCCCAGCCGGATGAACAAAAGCAACTGGCCGAAGTCCGAGAGCGGGTGACGTCCCGGGGTTTGTGGGGATTGAGGGTGACGGCTTGTGGGTACGTGAACAGCACGCATCCACGAAGGGAGCCGACCATGTCGGCAGAGTCGCAAGACACGAACGAGACCACCGAGAACCCACCGAGCCAGGACAGGGTCGGCAACGACTACCACGAGGGCTCCAACCCGAATCCGGGCGGCGACATCGACACCAGCGGCAGCACGCTACCGCCGTACGAGGGCCGCAGCACCGGGGCGGACTTTCCAGGCGATCGGTCCGAGGGCGCCACCGCCGGCAGCCATCGAGCCCCCGGTGAGGGGCTGACCTCGCCTGACCCGGCGGGCACGCCCGGCGGCGCGACGGCCTCGCCTGCCGACGAACAACCGGCCGCGGAGATGCCCGAGAACGAAAGCGACGACCCCGGTGTCGGTCCGACGCACATCGCGGGGACGACCCGCGGTGAGCACGTGGGGGATCGCGACGGTCAGGAGAGCGGCCGCCACGACACCGAGTCCGACGACGGGGCAGGTCGGCCGGCGGGTGAGTCCACGAACCGCGACCAGACCAGCGTGGACCCGCACGACGGCAACACCGACCGCACCGCGGGATAGTGGGCGGCCCGGTCGTTGCGAGCGCTCGGCCGGGTGACAGGCTTGGCGGTTGTGAAGACCGTCGACCTCGAAACCATCCGTCTGTTCCTCCACGTGCTCGCGGCCACCATCTGGGTCGGTGGCCAGATCACGCTCGCCGCGCTGGTGCCGGCGCTCCGCGCTGCGGGTGCCCAGGTGCCGAAGGCGGCCGCCCGGGCCTTCAACCGGGTGGCCTGGCCGGCGTTCGGTGTGCTCGTCCTGACCGGCATCTGGAACGTCATCGCTGAAGGCGACCAAGGCCCGGCGTACCAGCACACCCTGTCGCTGAAGTACGCCTTGGTCGTGGCCTCCGGCGTCACGGCATACCTGCACGCCAAGGCCGACTCGCGGCAGGCCATGGCGGTCTTCGGCGCGCTCACCGGCGTGACCGCCCTGGCCACCCTGTTCGTGGGGATCCAGCTGGCCGGCTGAGGCCCGTAAGGATCTCGACAGGCCCTGACCCTGCCGCTGCGAGGCCCTCCGGGGTACCGTCGCTCCTATGAGCGATGAACTAGAGGAGAACTGGGTCCCCGAGGTAGCACGAAGTGCCGAGGGTGAGGAGCTGCACGAGGACTGGGTGCCTGACGTGGCGCAACGGGAGGCCGCCGCAGTGCATCCGGACGGCGAGTGGATCCCCGAGCACACGGCCCTCGAGGGCTTTGCCCGCGAGGGCAACAACTACGTCTGCCTGTTCTGCAGCGGGAAGGTGCCTGCTCGGCACGCCGACATCGAGCAACACCGCGCCATGCACACGGAGTCGACCGAGTCCTGAGCCGTCTGTCGGCGCACGCCGCGACCGGTGTTTAGCCGGCGTCGAGCCGGTACGTCGTCACATGCCCGTGACGCCTTCGCCACCGCCGGACTCCGCGTCGAGCGGCTCGTGCTCGACGAGGTGCAGGGTGGGTACGCCGAGGCGGCGCCTGGCCTTGGATGCCCAGTCGAGGTGCAAGAACTCCTGCACGATGTGCGGCCGCGTCATCACGATGATCTCCTCGGCGTGGTGCGCTGCCGCGACTCTCTCGAGCGCGTCGATCGGGTCGTCGGAGCTGAACTCGCCGGTGGCTTCATGGCCCAGTGCCCGGAGGGCGGCCGTGCT
>JANLYC010000546.1:0-2492 GCA_031365435.1 Nocardioidaceae bacterium | reverse complement strand
AGCAGAGTCTCGAAGCTGTCGACAGGATCCGTCAGCTCCGAGTTGTAGCAGATGCCGGTCATCCCGCTCTGCCAAGGCACGCTGTAGTCACGGTTGGGGTCCCAGCTCGGTGACTTGAGGAAGTCGATCAGGTTGGCGTCGACGTTCGGCATCTTGGAGTGGTCCAGCTTCTGGATCCAGCCCAGGTCGATCATGCGGGCCGCCATCCAGTCGGTCATCACGATGATGTCTCGACCTGTGGACTTGCAGGCCTGCAGCTGGGGTGAAACCTTCGCGAAGAACGACTCGTTGTCGTTGATGTCGGCGTTGTAGTTGACCGCGATCCCGGTCTGCTGCTCGAACTTCTCCAGCGTCGAGGTGTCCTTCGCCTTGACCGGGTCGACGTACCCGATCCAGTTGGAGAAGTTGATCTCCTTCTGCGAGGAGCTCAGATCCTGGCTGATGCACTGACTCTGGTCGACCTTCGCACCGCTGGTGCCACAAGCCGACAGCAGTCCCGACCCACCCAGCGCGAGTGCTGACAACGAGGCGCCTCGCAGGAATCCCCTTCGACTTACGGATGAACTCAGGTGCGAATCGGGCATCGTGGAGGTCCTTCCCGGAGCCACAGACAGTTGCGGTGGATCTTGTCAGACTCTCAGGCTAGGGACAAGGGATTCCGTTGGCAAACACTCGAGCCGCGACGGAATCTCTACGTTTTGTCTTGCACTATTGCCGACGCCGCCACCAAGATAGGTCCGTGACTCAACGCCACCACGCTGCGCATCCGGTCCTCGACGAGGTGTCGAAGGGCATCATCGCCCAGCTCCAGAAGGACGGCCGGATGCCGTACGCCTCGATCGGGAAGGCCGTGGGGCTGTCCGAGGCGGCCGTTCGCCAGCGGGTCCAGCGGCTGCTCGACAGTGGCGTCATGCAGATCGTCGCCGTCACCGATCCGCTCCAGCTCGGGTTCGCGCGGCAGGCCATGATCGGCATCCATGCCGAGGGCGACCTCGAACCGATCGCAGACGCGCTGACGACCATGCCGGAGGTCGACTACGTCATCGTGACCGCCGGCTCGTTCGACCTGATGGTCGAGGTCGTCTGCGAGAGCGACAACCACCTCCTCGAGCTTCTGTCCAAGCGAATCCGGGGCATCGAGGGCGTACGCGGCACCGAGTCGTTCGTCTACCTCAAGCTTCACAAGCAGACCTACTCGTGGGGAGTCCGCTGAGTCGTGGCCCCGTACGCCGACCTGTCCCTCTGGCATGCAACCTGTGGGGACCCACTCCTCCCGCGCCCCGCTCTCGACGCCGACCTCGACGTCGACGTCGCGATCGTCGGGGCCGGCTTCACCGGACTGTGGACCGCCTACTACCTCGCGGCCGCAGACCCCGGCCTGCGTATCGCTGTGCTCGAGCGGGACATCGCCGGCTTCGGCGCGTCCGGCCGCAACGGCGGGTGGGCCTCTGCACTGTTCCCGAGCTCACGATCCAAGCTGGCCCGGCTCCGCGGCTCTGATGCCGTCGCCGCCAACGCCCAGATCTCCGCGATGCGTGCCGGCATCGGCGAGATCGAGCGCGTCGTCGACGAGGAGGGGATCTCGTGCGACTTCCACCGCGGCGGGACGGTCGGCTTCATCCGGACCAAGGCCCAGCTCGAACGCGCCCGGCTGGAGGTCGACGACGCGCACGCTTGGGGTGACACCGACGACGACCTACGGCTTCTCTCCGCGCGAGAGGCCACTGAGATTGCTGCCGCGTCGCAGACACTCGGAGCGACATACACGCCGCACTGTGCGCGCATCCACCCGGCCAAGCTCGTCCGTGGCCTCGCCGCGGCCGTCGAGCGGCACGGCGTCACGATCTACGAGCAGACCGCAGTGACGTCGCTGGCACCGAGTCTGGTGACCACGGCCGCGGGCCGGGTCCGCGCTGAGTATGTCGTCCGGGCGACCGAGGGATACACGGCCGGCCTGCCGGGTCGCCGCCGCCGGGTCGCGCCGGTGTACTCGCTCGTCGTGGCGACCGAGCCACTGCCACCGACCACGTGGGACGAGATCGGCCTGGCGGACGCGCCGACCTTCAACGACCACCGCCACCTCATCATCTATGGGCAGCGCACGGCCGACGGCCGCATCGTCTTCGGAGGGCGGGGTGCGCCGTACCACTTCGCCTCCTCGGTGTCGTCCGGACACGACCGGGTCGACGACGTGTTCGCCGATCTCCGGACCACGCTGGTCGACCTGTTTCCCGCTCTCCGGGACGTGCGCTACACCCACGCGTGGGGCGGCCCCCTCAGCATACCGCGGGACTGGATGGCATCCGTCGGCCTGGACCGGACGACAGGCATCGGCTGGGCCGGTGGGTACGTCGGTGACGGGGTGACGACGACGAACCTGGCCGGCAGGACGCTGGCCGACCTGATCCGGCAGGTGCCCTCCGACCTCATCCGGCTGCCCTGGGTCGAACATCGCTCACGTCGCTGGGAGCCCGAACCACTGCGATGGCTCG
>JANLYC010000511.1:0-3833 GCA_031365435.1 Nocardioidaceae bacterium | reverse complement strand
TGAGCGCACGCGCACGCCACGAGCAGGCGACGGCCCATCCGGCCGCCCGCTCGGCTGCTGCCACGCGCCCAGAGCTCGACGACACGGTCGTCATCGTCCCGATGTACAACGAGGCTGCGGTCATCGCAGACGTGGTCCGGCGGCTCCGCAGGTCCTTCCCGCATGTCGTCTGCGTCGACGACGGCAGCGCGGACGACTCCGCGGCCGCAGCGACCGGGGCGGGCGCGCTCGTCGTACGCCACCCGGCCAACCTCGGCCAGGGGGCGGCCCTGCAGACGGGGATCGAGTTCGCCCTGTCCAACCCCGAGACCTTCCGCTTCTTCGTCACCTTCGACGCCGACGGGCAACACCGCGTCGAGGACGCCCTCGCTCTGGTCGCCCGGGCGCGGGTCGGGACGTCCGATATCGTGCTCGGTTCGCGCTTCCTCAGCCACCCGGGCCGGGTTCCGTTCGTCCGCCGACTCGTGTTGCGCGCTGCTGTCGCGTTCACGCGACTCACGACGGGCCTCGCACTCACCGATGCACACAACGGCCTGCGCGTCCTCAATCGCTCGGCCGCGACCGTCATGAAGCTCCGCCTCACCGGGATGGCCCACGCGAGCGAGATTCTCGAGGTCATCGCGCGCGAGCGGCTGACCTACAGCGAGCAGCCGATCGAGGTGTTGTACACCGACTACTCCCGCGCGAAGGGGCAGTCGTCCGTCAACGCGCTCAACATCGTGTTCGACCTGATGGCGAACAAGGTGCGGGTGGCCCGATGATCAAAGCAGTGCTGATCGCCGGACTCGTCGGCTTCAGCGTCATCGAGCTGCGTGGCAAGGGCACCGCGGGCCACCTGGCTCTGCGGCGACTCATCGCCCTGCTGATCCTGCTGCTGGGCGTCACGGCGATCGCCTTCCCTGATCTGGTCACAAAGCTCGCCAACCTCGTCGGCGTCGGCCGCGGCACGGACCTCGTGCTGTATGCGCTCGTGCTGGCGTTCCTCTTCAGCACGGTAGGGCTGTATCAGCGGATGAAGCGTCTCGAGGACCGGTACGTCGACCTCGCGCGCTCCGTCGCCATCGACCGTGCGCTTCGCACAGCGCAGCAGTCCCCCACCGCCGCTGTCCACGAGGACGGTGAGCGGCACCTCGACACCACGGCGACGGCATCGTCGGGCGTCGTCCGGTGAGGACGCCGGCCAAGCGCATCGCGCTGATGTGGGTGATCGGGTCCCTGCTCCTCCAGCTTGCCTGGATCTCGGCGCTGCCTCCGTTTGCCGGTGTCGACGAGTTCGACCACGCCTACCGGGCGTCGGCCGTCGCCCACGGGCAGATCACCACCGACCATGTGTCGGCGACCGACGGGCGTGGCGAGCTCGTGGTCGTGGACCGCTCGATCGCCGAGGCCGCTCGGCCCCAGTGTGAGGCGCGTACGTACACCGGCCCGGACAACTGCCGGGCCGTCGCTGACTCCGGCGCCGGCCTGGTCACGATCGCGAGCGCGGCCGCGTCGTACAACCCCGCGTTCTACTTCGTCGTCGGGCATGCCGCCGAGCCCTTCCACGGTGCCTACGCGCTGTACGTGATGCGGCTCGTGGCGGCCCTGCTCTGCTCCTTGTTCCTGGGTCTGGCGGCCTGGGTGACGTGCCTGTGGGCGCGCACCCGCTGGCCGCTGGTCGGTCTGATGGTGGCCTCCACCCCGGTCCTGGTCTACAGCGCATCGATCGCCAGCCCCAACGGTCTCGAGATGTGCGCCGCACTGTCGGTCTGGGCCGCCTTGTTGGGACTGGCGCGGGCCGACCGCGGTCCCACCCGCCAACGCAAGCTGCTGCTGGCGGTCCTGCCAGGCGCCCTGGTCCTCACGACCATCCGCGCCATGGGCCCGGCGCTGCTTCTGCTCATCGTGGCCACCTGCGTCGCCGTCATCGGCGTACGCGCAACTTTCAGCATTGCCCGGCGGCATCTGCCGGTGGTGCTTCCTGCCTTGCTCGTGGTGCTGACGGCGACCGTCTCCAACGTCTGGTGGATCGTCACGCAGGCACCCAACGCCAGGGAAAACACGGCACTGGTCCCCCTCCAGCATCCGGTCGCCAACAGCCTGCAGCAACTTCCGCTGTGGTTCTTCCAGTCGATCGCCGCGTTCCCGAGCCGCACCGAACAGGCACCGTTGGCCGTCTACCTGCTGTACATGGCTGCGTTCTTCGGCATCCTGGCTCTCGGCTGGCGCACGGCCGCCCGCTCACGCCGGCTGGCGGTGCTGGCCGCCGGGGTCGCGACCGTGGCGCTGTCGGTCGGCGTCAACTCCTACTTCTATTCGACAGACGGCGACGTCTGGCAGGGCCGTTACGGACTCCCTTACGCCGTCGGGATCGTGCTGATCAGTGCACTCGCGCTCGACGAGAAACGCTGGTCGCCCGTGCACAGCCGATCCCTGTTGCGGATCGGTTGGGTCGCGCTCACCGCAGCGCAGGTCGTCGGCGTCACGTCGGTGGCACTGAAGATGATCGACAAGGAGCCCTCGGTGCAGGACCCGGTGTGGATCTATCACTCCCCCGTCATGATCGTCGCCCTGACCGTTGTGGGCTGGTCGTGCTGGGCCTTCGCCGTGAAGCGCTTCGTCCGCGGCCGTACCGACGAGCTGATCACCGCCCGCGTGCAGGAAAATGTTCGAACCGCAGTTCTGACCGCCTGACCCTCTTCGTTGAGCCGTGAGTTGTGGCCCCTCGAACCGTGGGGTATGTCGCTCAGGGCGCGAGGAGATGCGTGAGCAGGCTGCGTACGGCAGCGGGCTTGCGCGCCCGGACAGCTCGAGGCAACAGGGACGCGGCGTTGAGCCGTGACGTCAGGTGCCAGCGCGCGGCCCGGGCGGCCCGATCCCACCCGGACGCCCGACACTCGGCGGCCGCGGTTCGGAAGAATTCACGCTCCTCGCGAAACCGGGCGCCGGAGGCAGCACGGACAGCCGAGTCGCTGCTCAGGTGCCGCCGGTACTGGAAGACGACGGTGGAGTCGACCACGAGCGAGCGGCCCCGGTGCGCAATGTCGAGGATGAGCGCCAGGTCCTGGACGACGTCGAGTCCACGACGGAAGCCGGTTTCCTGGATCAGCCCGCGGTCCCAGCACAGCGACGGGAAGTAGGTCCAGTTGCCTCGCAGCAGGCTGCAGGCCATCTCCTCGCCCACGAGCTCCACCGGGCCGGGACCAGCCGGCGCGAGCCGAGCCTTGACGCGGTCGGCCGCCGGACTCGCCGGGCGACCGTGCTCGTCGATGACCTCGACGCCCGGCTGGAACACCCCGGCCCGCGGCCAGGCGCCGATCAAAGAGCGCAGTCTCGTGACATAGCCAGGGAGCATCACATCGTCAGCGCCCATCACGACGACGTAGTCGGCGGTGGCGAGCTCGAGCGCGCGTCGGTAGTTGCCGTTGGCACCGAGGTTCGTGGCATTGCGTTGGTAGCGCACGCGGGGGTCGTCGAGCCGACCGAACCACTCGGCCACGGTCGGATCCGGGTAGTTGTCGTCGACGACGTACATGGCCCACTCGGGGTCGGCCTGTTCCAGCACGCTGGTCACCGCGGTCTGCATGAGCCCGACATCCCCGTAGTACGGCAGGAGTATGTCGATCGAGGCGCCGCCCGTCCCCGCCTCTCCAGAGTCCACGCGGTCAGTCAACACGACCACCGCATGTCACCACGATATCGACACGAGTCGATGGGAGTCTGTCTTCGTGCCTCTAGGAGCGAGCAAGTCCCTCATCGACGATCGACTTCCATTCCGCGTATATCGGCGGCTGTTCGGCGCCGAAGACATGCACTCGCACTACCGGTGGGACGCGGTCAAACCCTTCATCGAC
>JANLYC010000487.1:0-3544 GCA_031365435.1 Nocardioidaceae bacterium | reverse complement strand
CGTACCGGTTGCACCGGGCCAGCCCTCGGCAGACCCTCATGCAACAGCCGCCGATTCAGCAGCCCGTTCGCCAGCAAGTCGGAGGGCAGAGAACGCACCCCAAAGGAATGGCATGAAGATCTTTCAGATGGTCGCGGTAGTCGGCATGAGCCTGACTGCCGTCGGCTTCGTTCTCCACCATGCCGCCGACAAGGTGGACGCGTCGACCGTGGCGGATCCGCCTGCCGTGGTGCGGCACGTTGACGGCAGGGAGGCGTACCTGCTCCAAATGCGGGACTCGTACCACCTGCTATCGACCGACACCGGGGCCGACAACGGGTTCATGGCCATCGGCAAGTCAGTCTGCAATTCACTCGAGTCCGGCTACACCGTGAAGCAGCTGCAGCGGATGGCTCAGAAGGCGCTCAACCTGGACACCAAGCAGATGATGTTGAACGCTGTCGCCGCAGCGCCCGACACGCTGTGCCAGGCCTGACGGCCGGGCGTCATCCACCTTCAGCTCATCTACCGACGAAAGCGGAACGCGCACGTCTAGCGCGCAGCGGGGCATGGTCGGGCTAGCGTAGCCGCCCTCAAGGCGGCGGGGTCGGGTGATCAGGTCCGACACAACAGTTCCCTCGAGTCGCCGTCCACCACGTACACGTCACCATCACGCAGCCGCAGGTGCGAAACGCCCTCCCGCGCGTACGCCGCCGCCACCGACGCCAGCAGCTCGGTTTCGGGGTGACCGGGGGAGTCCAGGTGCGGGACGAAGGCCTCGTCGATCACCCCGAGGCCGTCCCAGATCGGTTCGGCCCCGTACAACCGGCGCACGACACTGACGTCGTCGCACGCCTCCAAGCCGCGCAGGCTCGGAGCAAGACAACACGGCCCCGCGCTGTAACCGGCGTACACGATCGCGTCGTCGGCCAGCAGCCGCGGAAGGACCCGGTCGGCCCCGGAGAGCGCCATCGCGTAACGCAGCGCGAAGACGTTTCCCCCTCGCAGCCAGGCGATCTCGAAACCGCGCAGTTTCGCCTCGAGCGCGGCCTCGTCGCCCGCAAAGTCGCGTAGGTCGACCTCCTCGCAGGTCAGACCGATCGTGCCGAGGCGCTCGCGCTCACCCGTGAAGGCTTCGCGCCGAATGGCTGCGGGCGCATCGTCCACGGCGTTCGCGATGACGGCGACCGGACGGTCGGTATGCCGAAGGGCCAGCAACCGGTGAGTGTGGTCGCCGTTGCGGAACGACGACAGGTACAGCCGCATGGACACATTGTGCAGGCGGGCAGGGAGCGGGCGCGCCGGTCCCGCCCGTGTGGCTCCACAACGAAATGCCACACTAGGCGGGTGCCGATGTCCCAACACGACCTTCACGACGAGATCGACCGTCTGACGAAGAGCTTCGAGGTCGAGCTGATCGAGTTCCGCAGAGATCTGCACCGCCACCCCGAGCTCGGTCGTCACGAGACCCGCACCACGAGCGTGATCGTGGAACGTCTCCTGACCGCGGGACTCGAGCCACGGGTGCTCGCCTCCGGGACCGGCGTCCTGTGCGACATCATCGGGTCGCGGGGTGAGGCGCCGACGATCGGTTTCCGTGGCGACATCGACGCCCTTCCCCTCAACGACGTGACCGAAGGTCCTTACCGCTCCACGTTCCCCGGCGTGTGTCACGCCTGTGGCCATGACGCCCACACGGCCGTCGTGCTCGGCACGGCCCTCGTACTGGCCGACCTGGCGAGCCACCGCCTGCTCGAGCGTTCGGTCCGGTTGATCTTCCAGCCGGCCGAGGAGGTCACTCCTGGCGGTGCGCTCGACGTGCTCGCCAACGGAGGCGCGACCGGACTCCAGCACGTCTTCGCGCTGCACTGTGATCCGAAGATCGAGGTCGGCCGGGTCGGCTTCCGTGCCGGCGCTATCACGGCCGGCGCTGACCGGATCAAGGTGACGTTGCGTGGGCCGGGAGGGCACACCGCCAGACCGCATCTCACGGCCGATCTGGTGTTCGCCCTGGGCGCGATCGTCACCGAGCTCCCGGCCGTGCTCTCGCGGCTTGCCGATCCGCGGGCCGCGCTGAGTCTCGTGTGGGGCCAGGTCCACGCAGGAGCAGCCGCCAACGCCATCCCTCAGCAGGGTTTCGCCGAGGGCACGATCCGCTGCCTGGACGCCAGCGTGTGGGAATCGGCCCACACCCTCGTGCCCGAGCTGGTCCGTCAGCTGGCTGCTCCCTATGGCGTCGACGTCGATGTCGACATGCACACGAGCGTGCCGCCCTGCGTCAACGACGAGGCGGAGACCGCTTTTCTTCGCTTGGTGGCGGCCGACCTGCTCGGTGACGACGCCGTCACCGACACCGACCAGAGTCTCGGCGGTGAGGACTTCGGCTGGATCCTGGGGCGGGTTCCGGGCGCGCTGGCCCGTCTCGGCGTACGACATCCCGAAGTTGCCGACGCTGGCGACCTCCATCAGGGAAGTTTTGACATTGACGAGTCTGCTATCGGCGTGGGCGTCCGACTGTTTTGTGCGGCTGCTGTCTACTCGTACCCCAATTAGCCCTTGTCACAAGGTCACAAACGCGTATCGACGTTATGCAGGCCCCGCCTGAGCGACCGGCGGAATCGGGAATCTGGTTTATGCTCTGCCGCGATGCGTGCCGAAATTATCGGGCACGCCGGGTGGAAGGAGTTGTCTTGCGTCGTTCGACCAAGATCTCGGTAGTTCTCGTAGCTGCCTCTCTCGCCTTGGCCGGATGCGCCAAGGACAACAAGACCAGCAGCACGGGATCTTCGTCGATCCTGCACTGCAGCGATCTGACGGGCGACGGGCCCAAGGTGGGGATCGCGTACGACGTCGGTGGACAAGGTGACCACTCGTTCAACGACGCGGCTGCCGCCGGCATGAAGAAGGCGAACGCCGACCTCGGCGCGACGTGTACCGAAGGCGAGGCGCAGACGGGCGAGGCCGAGTCGGCCCGCGAGGACCGGCTCCGTCAGATGGCGAGCAGTGGCTACAACCCGATCATAGGTGTCGGATTCTCCTACAGCGACGCCGCCAATGTGGTCGCGCCGGACTACCCGGACGTCAACTTCGCAGTGGTCGACGGCTTCGATCCCGACAAGACCCCCAACAAGAACGTCGCCTACCTCGACTTCGCCGCAAACGAAGGCTCCTTCCTCGTCGGGGCCGCTGCGGCCGACGCCTCCAAGTCCGACCACGTCGGCTTCGTGGGCGGTGTCCACGTCGACCTGATCAAGAACTTCGAAGCGGGCTACACCGCCGGCGCGAAGGCGGTCAACCCCAACATCACCGTCGATGTGAAGTACATCGAGGAGTCTGACCTGTCCGGCTTCAAGGACCCCGCCGGTGGCAAGGCTGCTGCCCAGGCCATGTACGAGAACGGCGCTGACGTCGTCTTCCAGGTGGCCGGTGGGTCAGGTTCTGGCGTCTTCGACGCGGCGGTCGAGGCCGGTGACGGCAACTGGGCGATCGGTGTCGATGGCGACCAGTACGGCTCGGCCACGGCAGACCAGAAAAAGCACATCCTCACGTCGATGATCAAGCATGT
>JANLYC010000442.1:0-4711 GCA_031365435.1 Nocardioidaceae bacterium | reverse complement strand
GCCTGCGACGGGTCGCAGGCAGTGGGCTACTTCTGGAGTGCCGCGCTGGGATGGCCGCTGGTCTGGGACCAAAACCAAGAGACGGCCATCCGGTCGACTCACGGCGGACCGAAGATCACCTGGGGCGGCCCGCCGCTGATGCCCAAAACCAGGAAGAACCGGCTGCACCTCGACCTCGCTCCATCGGTCGAGGGTGATCAGGCCGCGGAGGTCGACCGTCTCGTCTCCCTGGGGGCGACCCGGATCGACATCGGCCAGGGCGAGGTCAGCTGGGTGGTGATGGCCGATCCCGACGGCCATGAGTTCTGTGTGCTGACCCCTCGATAGCGCGACCAGGGTGAGCGCGGATCCTCCGGATACGGAAGCCGCTCAGGCGTCCAGAACTGCGCCCTCACGTCGCACAACCGGGTCTCTGTCGCTCCACGGGAAGTTGATCCAGCGGTCTGTCCGTCGCCACACGTAGTCGCAGTGCACGAGCGAGTGGCTCTTCTCGTAGAGCACGGCACTGCGCACCTCGCCGACCTTGCCGGCGCAGAACTCGTGGACGCTCCTCAGCGTGTGACCGGTGTCGGCGACGTCGTCGGCGATGAGGATCTTGGCCTCACCCAGGTCGACGAAGTCCGGGGCCGGCGGCAGGATCCGCGGTACCTCGAGGCGCTCGTCGACGCCGGTGTAGAACTCGACATTCATCGTGTAGGTGTTCTTGACGCCGAGCGCATACCCGAGCGCGCCGCCGATCAGCAGGCCACCGCGCGCAATGGACAAGATCATGTCTGGTTCGTAGTCGTCGGCGACCCACTGGGCAATCTCTCGGGTCGCCTCGCCGAACAGCTCCCAGGTCATGATTTCCCGTTCCTCGGCCATGCCTCACCCTAGCGACGCGCCGGGCCGGCACCCTCGGACGGGGACGCCTGCCGTCTGGTGCCGTCGTCGCTATGCTGCGCCGATGGCGACCACCTGGCTGGCACCCGGACGGGTCAACCTGATCGGCGAGCACGTCGACTACAACGACGGCCTCTGCCTGCCGTTCGCGCTGCCCCTGGTGACGCGAGCGACCGTGTCACAGCGCCCTGGGAGCGACGTGGTCGTGGACTCGGCGGACCGGACCGAGCACTTCCCGGTCAGCTGCGAGCCGCGCGACGTCAACGGCTGGGCGCGCTACGTCGCCGCGATCGTGTGGGCCGTCCGGCAGCTGCGCGAGGACCTGCCGGGACTCGACATCGAGATCACCAGCGACGTCCCTGTCGGCGCCGGTCTGTCGTCGTCGGCAGCGCTGGAGTGCGCGGTCGCCGGGGCGCTCTCCGAGGAGGTGGGCGTCGAGCTCAGCCCTGCCGAGTTGGCATCGTTGGCGCACCGGGCGGAGAACGAGTTCGTCGGCGTCCCCAGCGGACCCATGGACCAGCTGGCCGCCGTGTTCGGCGAAGAGGGACATGCGGTCCTGCTCGACTGTCGTGATCTCAGCACGCGCCGGGTGGCGTTCGACTCCGCTGCGGCCGGGCTGCAGGTGCTGGTCGTCGACACTCACGCCGAGCACGAGCACTCGAGCGGTGAGTATGCCGAGCGTCGGCGCCAGTGCGAGCGGGCGCGGGACGTGCTCGGACTGGAGTCGCTGCGCGATGCGACCCTCGATGACGTCGAGAGACTCCACGACCCGCTGCTGCGGGCTCGGGCTCACCACGTCGTGACCGAGATCGCCCGTGTCGTCGAGGTGGTCGAGATCCTCGATGCAGGACGCCCGCAGGACATCGGCGGCTACCTCACCGCCTCTCACCATTCGCTGAGGGACGACTTCGAGGTCGCCTGTGACGAGCTCGACGTGGCCGTCGACTCGGCCCTGTCTGCCGGGGCGTTGGGGGCACGGATGACCGGTGGCGGGTTCGGCGGCTGCGCGATCGCGCTGGTCCGGGACGCGGATGTCGACACCGTCACTCGCAAGGTCGAAGAGGCTTTCGGCAAGCGCGGATGGCGCGCGCCTACGACGTTCGCAGCGCGGCCGTCACCCGGTGCTCACCGGCTGGAGTGACGACTTCGGCTACCAGGACGTCGGGCGAGGTCGACCCTCCTCGTATCCGGCGGCGCTCTGCACGCCGACCACGGCTCGTGCATGGAACTCGGCAATCGTGGCTGCTCCGGCATACGTGAAGGCGCTGCGGACGCCGGCGACGATCGTGTCGACGAGATCTTCGACGCCGGGCCGCGCCGGGTCCAGGTACATCCGCGAGGACGAGATTCCCTCCTCGAACAACGCCGCCCGGGCCCGGTCGAACGCCGATTGCTCCTTGGTCCGTTGCCGGACTGCCCTGGCAGACGCCATACCGAAGCTGACCTTGTACAGGCGACCGTCCGCGTCCTCGGCGAGATCGCCGGCGCTCTCGTAGGTGCCGGCGAACCAGGACCCGATCATCACGCTGGCAGCACCGGCCGCCAGGGCGAGCGCGACATCGCGGGGGTACTTCACGCCGCCGTCGGCCCAGACGGTGGCGCCAGAGTCGGCTGCAGCCGCGGCGCAGTCGAGCACCGCCGAGAACTGCGGACGACCGACGCCGGTCATCATCCGGGTGGTGCACATCGCACCCGGACCGACGCCGACCTTGATGATGTCGGCACCTGCCTTGACCAGCTCGCCTGCGCCCGCAGCGGAGACGACGTTCCCGGCGACGACAGCGATGCGACGACCGGTCGCTGCCTCGTGCCGGTCGCGGGCGGCGACGACCAGCGGCAGCACCTCCAGCATCTTCTCCTGATGTCCGTGCGCGGTGTCGACGACGATCACGTCGATCCCATGACCGAGCAGAGCCGCCGCGCGGGCCTCGACGTCGCCGTTGATCCCGACCGCTGCACCGATCATCAGCCGGCCGGCGGGGTCGAGGGCCGGCGTGTAGATCGTCGAACGCAGGATGCCCTTGCGGGTCAGCACGCCGACCATCTGGTCGCCATCGAGCACCGGGGCCACATCGAGGTGGTGGTTGGCCAGGACGTCGTACGCGGCGTGCAGGTCGATGTCACGGTCGAGAGTCAGCACGTCTGCGGTCATCACGTCAGCGGCGCTCGTGAACCGGTCGACCTCCTGACAGTCGCGTTCGGTGATGATGCCGATCGGGCGACCGTCTTCGACGACCACGGCTGCCCGGTGCGCACGTTTGCCCAGCAGCGAAAGGACCTCTGCCACGACTGCGCTGGGGGCGACCTGGATCGGGGTCTCGATGACTGGGTGCCGCGCCTTCACCCAGCCGATGGCAGCGCCCGCGATGTCGATCGGGATGTCCTGGGGAAGAATCGCGATCCCGCCTCGGCGGGCAATCGTCTCGGCCATCCGTCTGCCTGCGATCGCCGTCATGTTGGCGACCACGAGCGGCACTGTCGTCCCCACGCCGTCCGGCGTGGTCAGGTCGACCGCCATCCGTGACGTCACCGACGAACGCGACGGCACCATGAAGACGTCGGAGTACGTCAGGTCGTATGCCGGCATGTCACCCAGGAACCTCACGTCAACCAAGCCTAGATGGATTGTCGACAGCGGTCACCCTGTCGAACGTCGTGGCCAGGTGGCTTGTCGCGGGAGACAGCGCGGCTTCGCCGCTGCGATCACCCCGTCATCGCCTTCTGCAGGTTGCCGTCCAGCGCTGCCAGGAACTCCTCGGTGGTGAGCCAGGCCTGGTCGGGGCCGACCAACAACGCGAGGTCCTTGGTCATCTTGCCCTCCTCGACCGTTTCGACGCAGACCCGCTCGAGCGTCTCTGCGAAGGCGGTGACGTCGGGCGTGCCGTCGAGCTTGCCCCGGTGCTTCAGGCCGCCGGTCCACGCGAAGATCGACGCGATCGGGTTGGTGGAGGTGGGCTTGCCCTGCTGGTGCTGGCGGAAGTGCCGCGTGACCGTGCCATGCGCGGCCTCTGCCTCGACGGTCTTGCCGTCGGGAGTCATCAGCACCGACGTCATCAGCCCGAGCGACCCGAAGCCCTGCGCGACGGTGTCGGACTGGACGTCGCCGTCGTAGTTCTTGCACGCCCAGACGTAGCCGCCCTCCCACTTCATCGCGGCGGCCACCATGTCGTCGATGAGCCGGTGCTCGTAGGTCAGGCCGCTGGCCTCGAACTCGGCCTTGAACTCCGACTCGAAGATCTCGGCGAAGATGTCCTTGAAGGCACCGTCGTACGCCTTGAGGATGGTGTTCTTCGTCGACAAGTAGACCGGGTAGCCGCGCTGCAGGCCGTAGGCGAACGAGGCCCGCGCGAAGTCCGCGATCGAGGCGTTGAAGTTGTACATGCCCATCGCGACACCACCGTCGGCAGCGAACGTCGCCACGACGTGCTGGATCGGCTCGGACCCGTCCTCCGGGGTGAAGGTGATGGTCAGCTCTCCGGCGCCGGGCACCTTGAAGTTGGTCGCCTTGTACTGGTCGCCGTGCGCGTGACGGCCGATGATGATCGGCTTGGTCCACCCCGGCACCAGCCGGGGGATGTTGCTGATGATGATCGGCTCGCGGAAGACGACTCCGCCGAGGATGTTGCGGATCGTGCCGTTCGGCGAGACCCACATCTTCTTCAGGCCGAACTCCTCGACCCGCGCCTCGTCCGGGGTGATCGTGGCGCACTTGACGCCGACACCGTGCTCCTTGATCGCCGCGGCTGCGTCGATCGTCACCTGGTCGTCGGTGCGGTCGCGCTCCTCGATGCCGAGGTCGAAGTAGCGCAGGTCGACGTCGAGGTAGGGG
>JANLYC010000439.1:0-3749 GCA_031365435.1 Nocardioidaceae bacterium | reverse complement strand
TGGTTTCGTGACCTGCAGCCGTGGGTCGACTTCAACTTCGCCCAGGGCGCCTTGTTCAACGGGGACGTCACGGGCGAGCAATGGGCCAACATCGGGGTGTCCGGCACGATCTGGCTGCTTGTCCCCCTGGTCGTCGGCCTGGCGCTCCTCCTCCGCGCCGAAGTGAAGTAGCCCCAACTCCCCCCCTTCCCCCTCCCCGCGAATTGCGGGAAAGTGCAGGTCGACACGCCGTATGCCGGCTGCACTTTCCCGCAATTCGCGGAGGTCGGCGAAGATGACGCCATGACCTGGATCGCTCCGGACGTAGCCATCCCGCCGCGTCCGCTCAGCGGCGATGACCGCCAACTGCTCGAGAACTTCTTGAACTGGCACCGGGCGCTGCTTCGCCACAAGTGCTCAGGACTCACGGGGGCTCAGCTCGCCGAACGCTCGGCTCCACCGTCGAACCTGTCTCTGCTCGGACTGGTTCGACACCTGGCCAAGGTCGAGCGCCGATGGTTCCGTGAGCTGATCGGCGGGGAGCAGCTCGAGCCGATGTTCGACCCCGCGCTCGGCAAGGACGCCGACTTCGAGGACCTCGATCCGGAGCGCGCCGAGGCCGACTACGACCGGCTCGTCGAGGAGTGCCGGCTGGCGGGCCAGGCGCTCAGCGCTGCGTCGTATGACGACATCGTCACGGCGCGGTCGGGCGAGATGTCGGTGCGCGCGGTCGTCGTGCACATGATCCAGGAGTACGCCCAGCACAACGGGCACGCCGATCTGCTCCGCGAGCGCCTCGACGGCACGACGGACAAGTAACCCGTCTCCAGCCCGGTCCAGCAGAGCACTGGCCGTATGACGTTTCGGCGACCGGCCGCGCCGCGGCTAGCATGGCCCGCGTGTCGAAACCCCGCCCCAAGCGCTCCGGCAACCCCGCGCGACAGTCCCCCGGCGCGTCCACGCCGCCGGCCTCGCCGACCCGGGAACGCGTCAGCGAGGTGAGCCGCCAGCCGCTCGTGCGGCTGTCGCAGCTGCCACCCCTCGCGGTCCCCACGGCCATGCTCGTACTGATGCTGGTCGGCCTGATGGCCCCGCTCTACCTGGCGGTACCGGCACTGGTCGTGATCGCGGGCTTCGTCTCGTGGCTGGCCTATCTGTCCTGGCCGGCCCTCGACGGGAGAGGTCGAGCCATCCGGGTGGTTCTGCTCGGCGCGGTGCTCGTGACCGCGGTCGGGCGCATCAGCGGCTGGCTCTGACGGCATACGGTCGTCGCGGTTGGAACCATGTTGCACCGAAACGTGCGTCCACGATGCAACACCGTTCCAACCGCGGTCCGAAGCGGGTCAGCGGGAGATCTGCAGCGAACAGTTGTCGGCAGCGTCCTGCTTGATGACCTCCATGTCGCTCTCGAACTTCGCCGCGGCGGCGCCTCGAGGCCCCGACCCGCTGCTCTTGTCGAGCACGTACTTCGAAGCGTCGTTCCACGCCGTCGACACCGATCCCGGGGCCAGGGCCGTCATCGCATGCAGCACGGACTGACTGGACGCCCGTAGGGTCTGCTGGAGGCCGTCCGCCTTCGTGTACTGCTGGAGCTTCGTGCAGTATGTCGCCCGGGTGTCCTCACCGTCGGAGCGGAACGCGAAGTACGCGATCACGGCCAGCAGCAGGACGAGAAGTGCAACCCCGATCAGCAGCCGGTTGCGGCGTCGCTCGGCCTCATAGTCCCTCGGTTTCTCGAGGCGTCCGACCATCCGTGTTCCCCCTTGTCAGCGGCAAGATCACCCAGCCAGGCGGTGTTGCCGAGCGGCCTCACTGAGTCGCCTCACGAGGTCGGCCGCATCGCCGGCGTCGCGGTGCGGTCCGAGCCAGCGATGGGCGCCGTTCGGCATGTCGAGACACACCGTAGCGAGGCCAAGCCGTCGTTGCAGCCAGCCTTGCCGCACGGACACGCTCTGGACCCGCGCGTACGGGACGTAGCTCACGGTCCGTGTCCACCAGCCGGTGCGGCTGACAGCCCCGTGATCGAGCAGCGCGACCCCCAACCACCGCCGGGCCAACGGGTCCAGCAGCCGCGCCCGCGGGTCCGGACCGACCAGGTCGCCGGACTCGATCGCCTCACCTGCGACGTCACTGGCGAGGCGGACTGCCACGGCATCCTCAGCCACCGGCATCAGCGACGCACCGGTCGTCTCGTCCGCCCCGGCCACGTCGACGCTCAACCGCGCCCAGCCGAACCGCCGCCACAGCAGCGGCCGCTCCACCCGCAACGCCTGCACCCGGTCGACGTCGATCGTGCGGTTGGTGGTCGAGGTCAGACCGGCCCGCGTCCGGATGCCTGTCTGCGTACGCGTCACCGTGAAGTCGGCGTCGCGCAGGATCGTCGCCACCTGCTGGCGCAGCTGCACCAGGATCGCGATCGAGACCGGGATGATCCCGGCCGCGCCCGCAGCGAGGGCCTGCCAACCGAAGACCGCCCCCAGCACGATGACGGCCACGACCCACCCGACGAGCAGCAGCCAGACCCAGGCGCCGTCGAGCAGGCTCGCCTTGACCAGGTGACCGGTCTCGACGTGCCCGATCACCTCCTCGGGTACGACAGGTACAGGCTCGCCGGTGGCCGTCCGCGCGGAGTCGACCGCGTTCACCGACGTATGACGCAGGATCTCCTCCCGCAGCGCCCAGGCATCCGACAGCGAGAGGTACGACAAGTTGACCGACGCGTCTTCTCCGGCGGCCATGTCGAGCTTCACCGCCGCCAGCCCGAGCAGCCGCGGTACGAGGGGCTGGTTGACGTCGACGGACTGCACCCGCTTGAGCCGTACCTGGCTGCGCTGCCGGTTGATGATGCCGCGGTGATAGAGCAGCGTCCCTGGTTCACCGGGCTCGGCCACGATCGCAAAGCCGGTCGTCCGCCACGACACCCAGCCGATGGCCACCGACACCGCCGCCGCGGCCGCCACGACGAGGAACGCCCGCAGCACGATGCCCACTTCGGCGTCACCGTGCAGGGCATGCCAGATCCACACGAGCTTGGCTGCGTCGTCGCGGAACGCACCGAGCCCGAGCGCCCCCGCCAGCCCGACCAGCCGCCAGGACCTGAACAGCGGGGTCAGCGGGTGCAACCGACGCAGGTCGGCCGCGGCCCGCTCTGCCGGCTCGAAAGCGGTCGCGTCGATGCTCACAGTCCCGCCGAGAGTGCTTCGCCCTTGGCGGCGAGGCGGTCACGCAGGGCCTGCGCGTCGGCGACCGGCAGCCCCGGGATCGTTGCGTCGGTGGATGCCGACGCCGTGACGAGCTTGACGGTGGCGATGCCGAGGCGCTGGGCGATGAGGTTGGCAGAGACCTCGATCACCTGCATCCGGCCGTACGGCACCACCGACAGGGACCGGCGCAACCGGCCGTGGGTCACGAGCAGGTCCTGCTCGCGCTCGGCATACATCCACGACGAGACGACCCGCGGGATGGCCACGAACCAGGCCACGCCCGTGACCAGCAGGATGACGAGGCCCGGGACCAACAGCCCGACGTATGACGACCCGCGCGCGGCCATGGCGACCGCCGCTGCCACGAGGGCGAGCCCGACGAGGGCGACGACGGCTACGGGGATGCGCCGTTCGGTGACGAGACGGGGTGACACCGGCTTCCAGTCCAGACCGGGTTCGCGGAACAGTCGGTCGCCCATCTCGTCTCTCACGATGCCAAGCCTAGGTGTGCCCCCGCCCGCCCCCGCCCGCGAATTGCGGGAAAGTGCAGGCCGACACGCGACCACG
>JANLYC010000434.1:0-3918 GCA_031365435.1 Nocardioidaceae bacterium | reverse complement strand
CCTCGTCGGTGCCATAGGCCAGTCGCGTCGCCTCGCCGGCGAACAGCTGTTGCCCGACGAGGCCGTCGTCCACGAGGTTGAGCGCGTACTTGAGCATCCGCTGGGCGGTCGGTGATTTCGCGTTGACCTTCGCAGCCCATTCGAGGGCGACCCGCTCGAGGTCCACGTGCGGGACGACTGCGTTGACCATCCCCATCCGGTGGGCCGCGTCGGCGTCGTACTCGTCGCCGAGGAAGAAGATCTCGCGCGCGAACTTCTGACCCACCTGGCGAGCAAGGTATGCCGAGCCGTAACCACCGTCGAACGATGCGACATCCGCATCTGTCTGCTTGAAGCGGGCATGCTCGGCCGACGCGATCGTGAGGTCCGCGACGACGTGCAAGCTGTGGCCGCCGCCGGCCGCCCAGCCGGGCACGACACAGATCACGACCTTGGGCATGAACCGGATCAGCCGCTGGCACTCGAGGATGTGGAGCCGGCCGAGCCGGGCTCGATCCACCGTTGGCGTCGCACCACCTGCACCGGCTTCACCGGTAGCGCCGGTCTCGTACTGGTAGCCGGACTTGCCGCGGATCCGCTGGTCACCACCGGAGCAGAACGCCCACCCACCGTCCTTGGGCGACGGGCCGTTGCCGGTCAGCAGGACGCAGCCCACGTCGGGGCTGACGCGTGCGTGATCCAGACAGGCATACAGCTCGTCGACGGTGTGGGGACGGAACGCGTTGCGGACCTCCGGACGGTTGAACGCGATGCGCACGGTCCCCTGGGCGACCGCGCGGTGGTAGGTCACGTCCGTCAGGTCGTCGAAACCTGCCACGGAACGCCAGGCCGAGGCGTCGAAGAGCTCGGACACGTCCGGTCCAGTCATGGCGTGACCCTACCCAAGCGGCACGGGTGGGAGCTCCAGACCCATCACCTGGACCTCGGGCGTGAGCTCCCCGAGCTTGCGCCAGCCATGAGACGAGTAGAGGCGCACCGCGGGGGTGTCGGCGTTGTCGGTGCTCAGCAGCGCGCGTCGCGCGGGTATGCCGTCGAGCAGGACGTCGTGCAGCCGTCGGCCCAGGCCATGGCGACGGTGCTCGGGCGTCACCGCGAGCTCGACGAACTCGAAGTGACCACCCAGCCAGGTGCGCGTCACCTCGGCGGGCAACGTGTCCTTGACCTGGTCGGTCCAGAACTGACCTGGTTGGCCGATGTAGCCCCAGGCGAACCCCGACAGCTCGTCGCCCTCCCACGCGGTGGCGAGCCGGAATCCCTCACGCGCGCGGTGCCGATCGAAGAGATCGACGCGCCACTCCTGCCGATCGGGTCGATCACCGAACACCTCGTCGTACACCGCGAACACCTCGTCGGCGTACTGGCCCGCCTGCTCGCCGTCCAACAGCTCGATCGTGGTGGATCGCGGCTCCATGGCGACGAGCGTAGCCGCGCCTCAGTGACGCGGTGACAGTGAGCCGGGGTCAGGCGGGATCAGGCGGGATCAGATGACTCGATCGACCCCGTCAAAGTGGCCAGGTGGCCCAGCCGGGCCAGCTCGGAGTCGAGGATCTCGGGACCGCCGTGGCGTCCGAAGGCGATGATGCGCTCAGCCGATCCGAGTGGCGCGACGGCCACCGCGGTCGCCGAGAACCCGTCCCAGTCGGCAGGAATGGCCGGCCGCGTCGCCCTCTCCACGGGAAACCACGTCACCGCTGCCGGCGGCAACTGGGGTGATCCCGGCGATGCATGCGTGGAGACGAGTCGGCCGTCCGTCACGGTGGCCACCAGTGCCCAGTCGCTGCGGAAGATGCGCGGCGCGAGCTCGGTCAGTCGGGCGACCGCGCGTGCGGGGTCCTCGGTGAGGAGCTCGACTGCCTCGAGATCGAGGTGCAGGTTGCCGGCGGCGGCATACCGGGATACCCACAGCACACGTACACCGTCCAGCCGCTGCACAGCCGACACGATCATGTCGGGCATGACGCCGTTGCCCAGCTCGACGAACACGTCGTCGACTGCGGTGCCGTCGGAGCGCTGTTCGACGATCTCGATGGCGACGATGTTCGCTCCGGTCAGACCGATGGCGGAGGCGACCGCACCGAGTGAGCCAGGCACGTCGGGCAGCGCGATCCGCAGGAGGTGGCTCATCACCCCATCGTGACGACGTCAGATGTCGCCGATGTTTCGTGCCCGCATCCTGGTCGCTCGGCGCCGCCTGCCCGCGAATTGCGGGAAAGTGCAGGTCGAAACGCCGTACGACGCCTGCACCCTCCCGCAATTCCGGGGCGAGGCGCCTGCACTTTCCCGCAATTCCCGCAGTTCCGGGGCGGGTCAGCTGAGAGCGGCAGACGTGGTCCGGCTCGGCTCGGCTTCCTGCCGACGGACGTGGGCGCGTCCCAGGACCAGGTAGAGGACGAACGGGAGCACCAACGCGACGATGACGCCGAGGTTGGCGTAGGTCCACGGTCCGTTGAGCTTCGGGCCCAGACCGAGCGGCTCGAGCAGGAAGCCCTGCCAGCCGAACCCCTTCGCCTCCGGTGCATAGCCGTCGGCTGCCGTGGACACGACCAGGCCCCAGCCCAGCACCGTGCTCCCGACCATCAGGCCCACCGAGACGAGATTGACCGAACCGTAACGACCGCGCGGGTCGCCCAGGTCGGTCGCGTCGTAGTCCTGGCGGCGCAGCAGCAGATCGGCGAGGTAGATGCCGCACCAGGCCGCGATCGGCACGGCCAACGTCACCAGGAACGCGAAGAACGGGGTGAGGAAGTCACCGGCCACCCAGACGATGTAGATCGTCCCGATGACCATGATGACGCCGTCCAGTCCGGCGGCGGCCCAGCGCGGGAGGGGTACGCCGAGGGTGAGCAGCGTCAGTCCCGACGAGTAGATGTCCAACAGCGCGCCTGACACCAGTCCGGCGACGGCCACGACCGCGAAGGGCAACAGGAACCAGTCCGGCAACGCCGGGGTCAGGGCGCCAATCGGGTCAGCCGCCAGGGCTGCTGACAGGTCGGGATCCGAGCCGGCCAGCAGCACACCGTAGGTGACGAGGATGACCAGCGGGAGACTGCCGCCGAAGGTCGTCCACGAGACGATCCCCCGCCCGGATGCCGACCTCGGCAGGTAGCGCGAGTAGTCCGCCGCCGAGTTGACCCAGCTGATGCCGAAGCCCGACACGACGACAACGAACGCACCGAAGACGGCCTTGCCACTTCCGGTCGGAAGGTTTCCCAGGGCTGATGACGAGATCTCGTCGACGGTCAGGGCGATGTACCCGATCGTGACGACCACCATGAGGATGGTCAGCCACTTCTGCAGCCGCATCACAGTGTCGAAACCGAGCACTCCCCCGACGACGATGATCGCGGCGACCACGACGAAGGCCAGGATCTTCGTCCCGTTCCCGTCACTCCAGCCGAGCCGCCCGAAGACCGTCGCCGTCGCGAACGTCGCCAGCGCAACGAGCGCGGTCTCGTAGCCGACCAGGATGAGGTAGGAGACGAGGCTGGGCAGACCGTTCCCGCGTACGCCGAACGCGGCCCGGGACAGCACCATCGTCGGAGCCGATCCACGCTTGCCGGCAAGTGAGACGAGTCCGACGAGCAGGAATGACAGCACGACACCGAGTACTCCGGCCACGATGCCCTGCCACGCGCCCAACCCGAAGCTGAGCACGAACGAGCCGTACGACACGCCGAAGACCGAGATGTTGGCCGCGCACCACGGCCAGAAGAGGTCGCGCGGATGCCCCTTGCGCTCGCTTTCGCGGATCACGTTGATGCCGTTGCGCTCGATGGCGAACGGCGATGCCGCGGGTGTGGCCTCAGCCGGCGCGGTTGAGCTGTCCATGGTCACGGCGTGCCTCCGGCTTGCTCGATGATCTTTCCCAGGGTGGAACCTAGTCCTGCGGCGGCCCGTGCTGCCACCTGGACGACCACG
>JANLYC010000406.1:0-2855 GCA_031365435.1 Nocardioidaceae bacterium | reverse complement strand
CCTCGGGGGCTTGCGTCGGGCTGGGGTCGGAGTTGTCTTGGAACCGAGGCCTGAGGCGGAAAGCTCCCGACGGAGTTTTGCGACGTGGCCGGTGGCCTTGACGTTGTACATCGCCTTCTCGATCACGCCGTTCTCGTCGATGACGAACGTCGAGCGGATCACGCCGACAACCGTCTTGCCGTACAACTGCTTCTCTCCGTAGGCGCCATACGCATCGAGCACGGACTTGTCGGGGTCGGACAGCAGCGGGAACGTCAGGCTGTCGCGGGCGCGGAACTCCGCCAGCTTTTCGGGGGAGTCCGGCGACAGGCCGATGACGGAGTATCCCGCTGCCGAGAGCGGCTCGAGCGAGTCGCGGAAGTCACACGCCTGCGTCGTACAGCCGGACGTCATGGCTGTCGGGTAGACGTAAAGGATCACCTTGCTGCCACGGAAATCCGCCAGGCTCACCTTGGCGCCGGTGTCGTCGGGCAGGGTGAAGTCCGGGGCTGGGTCGCCCACATCGAGCCGGGTCATCGCATCCTCCGCAAGAACAGTCGGGACGCTCTCGTCCTCGCCAGGCGGGAACGTCGGCAGCGTCAGGTCGTACTCCGATCCTGCCACGGACCTGCCGACGCGGCGGCAGGCGACCCGGTCCGCCGGGCTTGCTCCCCCGCGAGGCGTGTGACGCCCTCGCATGCAAGACTTGGCGAGCACATCGACCGCAGGAGGACACGTGAGCGCGACTCAACGCACGGCCGACGAGATCGCGGCCGAGATCGCCGAGACCCGCAATCGCCTGGCCGGCACGATCGACCAGCTCGCTCATCGGGTGCAGCCGAAGACGATCGTCGAGCGCCAGGTGAACAGCACGCTCGCGTCGTTCCGCCGTCCGGACGGGTCGGTCAACGCGGGCAAGGTGCTGAAGGTGGTGGGGGTCGCGGTCGGCGTCCTCGCGACCATCGTGGCCATCCGCAAGATCGTCGGCTGAGCGGGCTGCTTGATGGCTCGCGCGCCGGTCCCCGGGGACGACAAGCTTCCGATCCGCATGTTGCACGATCGCGTGCTCGTCTCCCTTGACGCCGAGGCGGGTGAGCGGCGGTCCTCAGCCGGCATCGTGATCCCGGCGACCGCCGTCATGGGTCGTCGCCTCGCCTGGGCACGGGTAGCCGGTGTCGGCGCCAACGTTCGGACCGTCGAGGTGGGCGACCGCGTCCTCTTCGACCCGGAGGACAAGGCGGAGATCGAGGTCCGGGGCGAAGAGTTCGTGCTGCTTCGCGAGCGTGACCTCCATGCCGTCGCCTCCGAACGGCTCGAAGACGGTCAGACCGGCCTGTACCTCTAGCCCTGCGAGATCAGAACTGCACGGTCGGCGGCTGCTGGATCGCGCCGAGGTCAGTGACCTCGAAGTACTCCCGCTCGGAGAACCCGAGCTGGTGCGCGAACAGGTTGGCCGGGAACGACTGGATCTTGGTGTTCAGCACGCGAACCGAGCCGTTGTAGTGACTGCGGGACGACGCGATGGTGTCCTCGGTGCCGGACAGCTGCCATTGCAGCGCCTGGAAGTTCTCGCTGGCGCGCAGGTCCGGGTAGGCCTCGGCGACCGCGAACAGCGACCTCAGGGCCGACTGGAACGGCAGCTCGGCGTCACCGGCGGCCTTCGGGCCCTGATCGATGGCGCCGAGCATGCGCGAGCGGGCGGCCGTGACGCTCTCGAACACCTCGCGCTCGTGCGCGGCGTACCCCTTGACCGCCTCGACGAGGTTCGGGATGAGGTCCGCGCGCCTCTTGAGAGCGACCGTGATGTCGCTCCAGCTCGCCTCGGCGCTGGTCCGAGCCCGGATCAGCGCGTTGTACGTCGACCAGACGAAGCCCGCGATCATGAGGATCGCGACGATGACGATGACGAACCAGATCATGGGAGGCCCCCAGGGTCGACAGACGTGGTCGAGGACGACCCTAGGCCATCATGAGCGCCGACTGGGGGAGCGGCGGCAGGTCCTCGCAGCACGGCGAGTCTGCAAGGCGTCACCCGTGCGTCAGCGCAGGCTCCCCATCCATGACTCCACGTCGTCAGCGGTCCGCGGCAGCGCCCCGGACAGGTTGCGGCAGCCGTCCTCGGTGACCACCACATCGTCCTCGATGCGGATCCCGATGCCGCGCAACGACTCCGGCACCAGCAGGTCGCTGCTCTGGAAGTACAGGCCCGGTTCGACGGTGAGCACCATGCCGGGCTCGAGCTTGCCGTCGTTGTAGTTCTCGCGTCGGGCGGCGGCACAGTCATGCACGTCGAGCCCCAGCATGTGTCCGGTGCCGTGCAGGGTCCACCGCCGGTAGACACCGGAGTCGGGGTCCATCGCCTCGTCCGCCGAGACGGGCAGGACGCCCATGTCCGCGAGACCGCGTGCCAGCACGGCCATGGCTGCGAGGTGGAACTCCTTGTATGACGCACCCGGCCGGACGGCCGCCATACCGGCCGCCTGAGCGGCCAGCACGAGGCCGTACAGATGGCGCTGGTCCGGCGTGAACGTCAGGTCGATCGGCAGCGTCCGGGTCACATCGGCGGTGTACAGCGAGCGGTTCTCCACCCCCATGTCGAGCAGTACCAGCTCGCCTGGGGTGATCGGGCCGTTGTTCTCGATCCAGTGCAGCGTCGTGGCGTGCGGGCCGCCGGCGGCGATGCTCTCGTAGCCCACGTCGTTGCCGCTCGCACGGGCGCGTCGCCAGAAGGTGCCCTCGATCCACCGCTCGCCATACCTGAGCACGTTGTCCCACTCGCGCACGCAGTCCTCGAAGCCGAGAACCGTGGCGTCCACGGCATCTTGGAGCTGCTCGACCTCCCAGGGATCCTTGACCAGTCGCATCTCCGACAGGTG
>JANLYC010000379.1:0-2493 GCA_031365435.1 Nocardioidaceae bacterium | reverse complement strand
AGGACCGCGGGCTGTGGGACCGGCGCGAGATCGCCGAGGGCGTGCGCGTCCTGCACTCGGCGCTGGCCATGCAGACGGAGAGTCAGCGCCCTGGCCGGTACCAGGTCGAGGCCGCCATCGCCGCCCTGCACGCCGACGCGGCCAGCGCTGAAGAGACCGACTGGCCGCAGATCCTCGCCTGGTTCGACGACCTGGTCGCCCTCACCGACGACCCGGTGCACCAGGACCCCGCCGCGGTGCTCGGGCGAGCGGTCGCGGTCGGTCACGTCCTCGGCGCCGCCGCCGGGCTGCGCGAGACCGACCGGCTGCGCGACGTGATCGGCGATCGGCACCGCTGGCACGCCGTCCGGGGCCACCTGTACGAGCTGGGCGACGACCTCGCTGCGGCCGCCACGGCGTACGCCGAAGCCGCCCGCCTCGCCACGAACCTCGCCGAGCGCGACCACCTCGTCCGCCAGGCCGCCCGCGCGGGCCGTAGCGCCAGGACTGGACAGCCGTGATCGACGCGGGCCCGCCGGCTGTGGCAGGGCCGGGCGGTCAGGTCAGCCGGCCGGCCACGTGCGCAGGGTAGGTCGGTAGACCAGCTCCTGGGTGCGGCCGTCGAGGGTGCGCGTCTCCAGCAGGTCGAGATCGAAGTCGCCCGCCCCCGCGAAGACCGGCTCGTCCCCCGTCTGGGCGGAGACCACCGGGAAGATGGTGAGCTGGATCCGGTCGACGAGGCCGGCGGCCATCAGCGCGCGGTTCAACGACAGGCTCCCGTGCGAACGGATCGGCACGTCCGACTCCGCCTTCATGCGACGCACGATCTCGACGGCGTCCCCGCTGACGACGGTCGCGTCGGGCCAGTCGAACGGGCCCTGAAGCGTCGACGAGACGACGGTGGTCGGGCAGCTGAGCATCCGTTCCACCCACGCGTCCCGCTCGTCCTCGCCCATCGCGGGCAGCATCTCCAGGAACGCCCGGAACGTGGTCGCGCCGAAGACCATCCGCTGCTCGCCGTCGTACGCCGCCAGCCGGTGGTCGAGGAACTCGGGTCCCTGCTTGCCCCAGTAGCCGCCCCAGTCGCCGGGCGGTCCGTAGGAGGCGTTGCCGTCGAGGCTGGAGAAGATGTCGAAGGTATAGGTCGCGGTCATGGCCATACAGACCACGGCGCTGCGCGGAACTCATCGGGGAGCGGCTGGTCGTACGGATCGGCCGCGCCAGCAAGCCACCGTGGTCCGTTGATGCCCGACCGGCTCGAGGGGTGTACGTTTTCAATATGCCCTTGTGGATAACGGGTTGCGGCGTCTGTTGCTGATCCGAAACTGTCGGCGGTCGGTTCTAGGTTTGGTCTATGAGTACGACGCAGGGACCGCCACCGACGACGGGTATCGACGATGCCTTCAATCGTGGTTTTGGTGCCGCGCGTCGTGAGCTCGCCGAGTTGGTCGACACCCCGACCTGGTCGTTGGCCGACCATCGTCTGGACAGGCGTATCGGTGACGTGCTGGCGTTGAAGGCGCAGGTCGACGAGCTCGCAGCTCGGCTGGTCGCAGAGGCAGACGACCGCAACCTGCCCCATCGCTACGGCGCCTCCTCGACGAGGGCACATCTGATGACGTCACATCGGATGTCCGCCGGCGAGGCCTCCCGGACCGTCCGTGCCGCCAAGCAGCTGCATGGCACCACTGCGCTGATTGAACCGACACGTCGTGCGGTGGCGGCAGGAACCGTGTCCGCCGAACAAGGTGTGGTGGTCGCCGCTGCGATCAACCGGTTGTCGGCGACCGTCACGCCGGACCGGGTCGAGGCAGCCCAGAAGGATCTGCTCACCCATGCGCAGACCTTGTCGTTCACGCAGCTGCAGGTGGCGGCGAACCATCTGGTCGAAGTGATCGACCCTGACACGGTCGACGAGACTCTGGAGCAGCAGCTGGTGGCACAGGAACGCAAAGCGTTGGCGTCAGCGTGGCTCACCGGCCAGTTCGGCAACGACGGGATCGCCCGCGGACGGTTCGCCCTCCCGAACCTGACCTTCGGCATGCTCACCAAACACCTCGAAGCTCTGTCCGCACCCCGACGCGTCTCCACCGGCACCGATACGCCTGCCGGTCAGTCCGCTGACATCCCGGTCGAGACGACAATGGCGGACCTTCCGTACGGAAACCGGCTCGGCCGGGCACTGTGTGAGCTGATCGAACACCTCCCGGTCGACGGACACCCCCAACACGGGGTCGCGAACGCCACCATCGTGGTCACCGTCGACGAGGAGAAACTCCGCAACGGCGCCGGGGAAGCCACGTTGGACACCGGTGGTGCGATCTCGGTCGGCCAGACCCGACGGCTGGCCTGCAACGCCGGCCTCCTGCCGGTCGTGCTGGCTGGTGAGTCGAAGATCCTCGACCTCGGCACCAGCCGGCGGCTGTTCGACCGGCACCAACGCCTCGCCCTCGCTACCCGCGACCGAGGGTGTGTCTTTCCCGGCTGCGAACGACCACCCGCCTGGACCGAGGC
>JANLYC010000363.1:0-3640 GCA_031365435.1 Nocardioidaceae bacterium | reverse complement strand
CGAACCACCACAGCGACAGCTGGGTGAGGATGCGCCCCTTGTCCGGAATCGGGGTCGGCAGGACGAAGTCGAACGCCGAGATGCGGTCGGACGCGACCATGAGCAGACGCCCGTCGGGCAGCGCGAAGAGGTCACGCACCTTGCCCGAGTGCACGTGTCTGGCACCTTCGACAGGGACTGTCGGTGTCTGCGGGGCGCTCCCGGCATAGGCGGTCATGTGGCCATCTTGCCCAATCGCAGCCATGGGCGGCGCGCAGGTCCCGCCTTCGTGAGGCAGGGTGGGGGTATGACGGACGCGGTGGTGATCGGTTCGGGCCCCAACGGCCTCGTCGCCGCCAACCTGCTCGCCGACCGCGGCTGGTCCGTCGTGGTGTGTGAGGCGCAACCGGTCATCGGGGGCGCAGTCCGGACCGACGACGAGGTCCACCCTGGCTTCCGGCACGACACGTTCAGCGCGTTCTACCCGCTCGCCGCCGCCTCACCGACGATCCAGCGCATGCAGCTCGAGAAGCACGGCCTCACCTGGGTTCACGCGCCCGCAGTGCTCGGCAACCCGCTGCCTGACGGCGGGTGGGCGATCCTGCACCGCGACCGTGCCGACACCGCGGCCGGGCTCGATGCGCGATGCCCCGGCGACGGCGACGCATGGCTTCGCTTGTGCCGGCAGTGGGACGTCTTCGGCGAGGATCTCCTCGGCGCGATCCTCAGCCCGTTCCCGCCCGTGCGGCATGGTCTCCGCGTCGCGGTGTCCCTTCCCAGAGCCGCCGGGCTCGGCGGCTTCCGGATGTTGCTGACCTCCGTACGCCGGATGGCTGAGGAGAACTTCCGCGGCGAGGGGGCTCGGCTGCTCCTCGCCGGCAACGCCCTGCACGCCGACTTCCCGCCCGAGGGTGCGGGTTCCGGCGTGTTCGGGCTCATCCTCGCCATGCTCGGTCAGACCGTCGGGTTCCCGGTCCCGCAAGGCGGGGCAGGCGAGTTCACCCAAGCGCTGACCCGCAGGCTGGAGTCGCTGGGTGGCTCGGTGCGGACGCTGGCCGAGGTGACGTCCGTGGTCGTCCGCGGCGGACGTGCGGTCGCGGTCCGGCTCGCGGACGGCACAGAGATCGACGCTGCCCGAGCCGTCGTTGCCGACGTCAGCGCTCCGGCGCTGTACGGCGGCCTGGTGAGCCTCGACCTGTTGCCGGCGCGTGTTCGCCGAGGACTCGAGAAGTTCGAGTGGGACCCGTCGACGATCAAGGTGGACTGGGCGTTGTCGGCACCCACGCCCTGGCGGGACACGCCCGACGCGCAGCCCGGAACCGTGCACATCGCACACTCGGTCGACGAGCTCACGACGTTCGCGGCCCAGATCGGCGGCCACACGGTGCCCTCCGACCCGTTGCTGCTGGTGGGCCAGATGACCACCACCGATGCCAGCCGCTCCCCAGCCGGCACCGAGTCGATGTGGGCCTACTGCCATGCCCCGCAGGTCGTGCGCGCCGATGCCGGTGACGACGGCATCACCGGCGACTGGGGACACGACGACCTGGAGAAGATGGCCGATCGGATGCAGGCGCGGATCGAGTTCTTCGCCCCCGGGTTCGGCGATCGGGTGCTGGCCCGGCGGGTGCTCGGCCCGCACGAGTTCGAGGCCCGCAACGCCAACCTGCACGGCGGGGCGATCAACGGCGGAACCGCTGCCCTGCACCAGGAGCTCATCTTCCGGCCCGTGCCCGGGCTGGGACGTGCCGAGACCCCGATCAGCGGGTTGTTCCTCGGGTCGGCGTCAGCTCACCCCGGCGGGGGCGTGCACGGTGCCGCCGGTGCCAACGCGGCCAAGGCCGCGATCGCTCACGACCGGCTGCGGCGCTGGACCCGACGCGCCTGATCGCGGGGGCGATCAGCGCGCCGGCTCGGCTTCCGCCAGCTTCGCGAGATCGGCCAGCATGCCGGCCACCCGCCGACCGAACAGCCAGGCCGACAGCGGGTTGTGCAGCCAGCGCGCCGGCCCGCGCAGCGGGTGCTCGTTCATCGAGATGATGCTGCCGCCCTCGTGCGGTGAGATCCGGATGCCGATCCGCGCTGTGCCGGCGGGCCAGGCATGCGCCTCGAGCTCCAGCTTCTGCTCCGGCGTGCAGGCCCGTGAGGTCGTCTTGTCGTCGAAGCTCATCGGTCCGAGCCCGGCCCGGAAGTGGATCGACGTCCCTTCGGTCGGCCAGCCGTCGTCGACCTCGCGGATCTCCTTCGTGCCGGTAACCCAGTCGGCATACCGGTGGCCGTCGCTCAGGACGGCCCACACCTGGGCGGGGGTCGCGGAGGTGGGCCTGCTGACTGCCGAGGACGCCATGCGACCAATTTAGGCGTGAGTCCGAGTCGGCACCACCGCTGCCCGGCCCGGAGTGACCCACGCGACGTCCGCTACCGGGTTAGGGACCAGGCTCGTTTGGGTAGGAGACACAGATGGACCCCGAACTCATCGCGGACCGCTACCGCGTGGTGCGCCCGATCGGCCGCGGCGGCATGGGCACCGTCTGGCTGTGTGAGGACGGCGTGCTCAACCGCCAGGTCGCGGTCAAGCGCATCGGCGGGCTGCCCGGGGACGACGCGGGCCAGGCGGCACGCGCCATGCGTGAGGCTCGTGTCACCGCCGCGCTCAACCACGACAACGCAGTCTCGGTCTTCGACGTCGTGGACGACCACGGGGCGACCTGGCTGGTCATGGAGTACGTGCCGTCCCGCACCCTGGCCGAGCTGGTCAAGACCGAGGGTCCCCTCTCGGTACGACGCGTCGCGACGATCGGGCGCCAAGTGGCCGACGCTCTCGCCACCGCTCACGGGCTCGCGATCGTGCACCGTGACATCAAGCCCGGCAACATCTTGGTGGCCGACGGGGACCGGGCCAAGATCAGCGACTTCGGGATCGCCCGGGGCCACACCGACCTGACGCTGACCCAGACCGGCATGATGACGGGCACCCCCGCCTACTTCGCCCCCGAGCTGGCGCGCGGCGACCATCCCAGCTTCGCGTCCGACGTCTGGGCCCTCGGCGCCACGTTGTTCACCGCGGTCGAGGGACGTCCCCCGTTCCCGACCCAGGAGACGCCGCTCGCAACCCTCGGCCTGATCGCGCGCGAGCCGGCGCCCCGTGCAGAGCACGCGGGCCCGCTGGCCGACGTGATCGCCGCCATGCTGCACCGGGATCCTGCGGAGCGCTGGTCGATGGAGCGCGTCCGGGCAGCGCTCGACGACGTGGCGAACAGCGACACGGTGCCGGTCACCCTGCCCGTCGAGGCTCCCGAGCCACCGCGGGAGGCACCCGTCCTGGCGGCGACAGGAACCGTGCCTTCGTCTGGGCCGACCGACCACGAGCCCCCGGCGGCGCGGAGCCCGGAGCCTGGCTCGCCGACCCGGACGTCACGTGCCGTGCGGTGGGGGATCGTGGCCGCATTGACGCTCATCGGCTTAGGAGTGGCCGGGCTTGCCACCTGGTCGGCCCTGAACTCGGGCAGCCAGCCGTCTGCGGGGGCGTCTCAGGACCCCGGCAGATCCCCCAGGAGCTCCGGTTCCCGCTCGAGTCCCACGTCGCCGACCGAGTCGACGATCCCGGAGTCGCCGCAGGGCACGACCGATCAAGTACCGACAGGTGGCTCGGGCAACGGGT
>JANLYC010000339.1:0-7339 GCA_031365435.1 Nocardioidaceae bacterium | reverse complement strand
AGAGCTCGACCACGGTCTGGACGTCGGACTTCACGGCGGGCCAGCGCATCGTCGTACCCCTGAAGAACGGCGAGGGCGGGTTCGTCGCGGACGACGCGACACTCGACCGGCTCGAGGGCGAGGGGCGGGTCGTCGCGCGGTACGTCGGGGACAACCCGAACGGGTCCTACCGTTCGATCGCCGGCATCACCAACGAGCGCGGGAACGTCGTGGGCCTGATGCCTCACCCCGAGCATGCCGTGGAGTCCCTGTGCGGGCCTGGCGACGACGGGCTCACCTTCTTCACCAGCGCCCTGAAGTACCTCGCCTCTGCCTGAACCCTGCCTCCCCCTCCTCCCTTCCCCTTCCGCGAATTGCGGGGAAGTGCAGGCTGCCACCCGGCGTGTCGCGTGCACTTTCCCGCAATTCCGGGGGGAGAGGGGGGAGCAGGGGTCAGGCCTGGGCGGGTTGGGCGCCGCGCTGGGCGATGCACTGCGCGGCGGTGTCGAGCGCGAGGTCGATGCCGCCGACCAGGTACCCCGCCGCGAGCGCGTCGCCGGCACCGGTCAGGTCGACCACCGTCGTCGGGCGGGCAGGGTGGAGCAAGCGCTGGCCCTCGATGACGGTCTGGGCTCCTTCGCGGCCGCGTTTGACCACCAGGTCGAAGGTCTGCCGTCCAACGCTCGGTCCGAGCGCCTCCCACTCGGAGGTGTTCGCGAACACGAGGCTCGGCGCGAGGCGGTCCAGCACCGCCGCGAACCGGCCGGGCCCGTAGGCCGCGATGAGCCCTGCCGACGCGAGGTCGAGCGACACGGAGACGCCCCGGCGGCGTACGACCTCGACACAGGCCAGCAGCGCGCGCGGGTTCGCATGGCGGAGCAGGGGGTATGCCGACACGTGCAGCCACTCCACCGAGTCGGGAATCAGCGCGGCCACGATCCGGTCGACCCAGGTCTGTTCGCCGGCGTCGGAGGCGAGTGTGCGTGTACCGGCAGCAAGGATGGAGACCACGGTGCCCGTGGCCGCGACCTCGACAGGCACGACCTCGACTCCTGCGGTGGCCAGCTGGGCATCGACGAAGGCGCCGGCCGTCGTCCGGCTTCGTGGTCCGACCAGGGTGGCCCGTGCTCCCAGCGCCACTGCCCAGGCGGCGACGTTGGCCGCCTGGCCCCCTGCGGAAAGCACGATCCGTGCCTCGGTGTCGTCGTCGGTCCGCAGTCCGTCCGGCGCCTCGACGATGACGTCGAGCATGATGTCTCCGAGAGTCGCGATGTGCATGGGTTCCTCGTGATCACCGGACGAAGTGGTGGCAATCAGACTACTGAGCCGCCGATCAGGATTCTTGCTGGTGAAATGCGTCCCGTGGCGCGCGCGGACGGCCCTACGATGACCCAATGCCCCATCCTTCTCCCCTGGGACGTCCTGCCCTCCTCCTCGGCGTCTCCCTCCTCTGTCTCGCTTCCGTCGCCTGCGCCCCGACATCCAAGACGACGACCGGCAGCACGGTTCCGGTCACCTCAGGTGTCCCCGTCGATGCGTGCGCCGACCCGGCGACCGTCAAGCCCGGTGTGCTGACGATCGCGACGGACTCCCCGGCGTATGACCCGTGGTTCTCCCACGACGACCCGACCAACGGCAAAGGTTTCGAGTCCGCTGTCGCCTACGCCGTCGCCAAGGAGATGGGGTTCGCCAAGGATGCGGTGACCTGGACGAAGGAGCCGTTCAACTCCAGCTACCAGCCGGGGCCCAAGAAGTTCGACTTCGACATCAACCAGATCGCGATCAATGCGAGGCGCGCCAAGGCCGTGACGTTCTCCGACGGCTACTACTCGGCCGCGCAGGCGATCATCACGCTCAAGGACTCGTCATACGCCGGCGCGACGTCACTGGCGGACTTCGCCGACGCCACACTCGGGGTCCAGGTCGGCACCACCTCGCTGGACGCGATCGCGAGCGCAATCAGTCCCAGCAAGCAGCCGCAGGTCTTCGACGACACGAACGTGGCCAAGAACGCGCTGCAGAACGGACAGGTCGACGGCATCGTCGTCGACCTGCCGACCGCCTTCTACATCACTTCCGTGGAGATCCCGAACTCGACGATCGCTGGGCAGTTCCAGGGGGACCCCGGTCAGTCGGAGCAGTTCGGCCTGCTGTTCGAGCAGGGTAACCCGCTGGTCGCGTGTGCCAACCAGGCCATCGCGGCGCTGAAGAGCAACGGCACCCTTGCTGACTTCGAGAAGCGGTGGTTGAACCAGGTGGTCGACGTCCCGACGCTCAGCTGATGGTGGGCTGATGGAGGGGTGGCGTCCGAGCTCGACACAGCTCGAACGGCTCGCGTTTCGTCGACGCCGCTCGCTGAGGCAGGGTGCGATCGCAGCGGGTTCCACGGTCATCGTGCTCGCCGCACTCGTCGTCCTCACCGTCCGGGCGCCTGGATGGGACCGCGTCAAGACGACGTACTTCGACCTGGACGCCGCCCGCCGGGTGTTCCCTGAGCTCCGGGACGCCTTCTGGCTGAACATCAGGCTCTTCGTCGTCGCCGAGATCTTCATCCTGGCGGTCGCCCTCCTGGTCGCCATCATCCGCGTCGTCCCGTCGCCCGCGATGGCACCGCTGAAGCTGCTCGCGGTCGTCTACACCGACGTGTTCCGCGGGACCCCGACTCTGCTCGTCATCTTCCTGGTCGGGTTCGGGTTGCCCGCGCTGGGGTTGCAGGGCGTGCCAACGGATCTCTTCTGGCTCGGCGTGATCGCTCTCACTCTGTCCTACGGCGCCTACGTGGCCGAGGTGATTCGTGCTGGCATCGCCTCCGTGCACCCGAGCCAGTGGGCGGCCGCCCGCTCGCTCGGTCTCAGCTATGGCCGGTCGATGCGCCATGTGATCCTGCCGCAGGCGCTCCGCCGCGTCATGCCTCCCCTGCTGAACGACTTCGTGTCCCTGCAGAAGGACACGGCGCTCGTGGCCACGGTCGGGCTCATCGAGATCCTCCGGGCGGCGCAGATCAACGCCAGCCGCGACTTCAACTTCACGCCGTACGTCGTCGCGGCCTGCTTCTTCATCGTGATGACACTGCCGCTGGCCCGGCTGGCGGACTGGCTGGCGTTGCGGCAGCTGCGGCGCGAGCAGGGGGCTGCCTGATGGCGATGTTGCGGCTCGAGGGGGTCCGCAAGCACTTCGGGGCTCACGAGGTCCTCACGGGGATCGACCTCGAGGTGGCCGAGAAGGACGCGGTCTGCCTGATCGGCGCGTCCGGCTCCGGCAAGTCCACGTTGCTCCGGTGTATCAACCTTCTCGAGACCGTCGACGACGGCACCATCTGGCTCGACGGTCGCGACATCTCCGACCCGCGCGTCGAGGTCGACGAGGTACGCCGGGACGTCGGGATCGTGTTCCAGGCCTACAACCTGTTCCCACATCTGTCGGTGCTCGACAACATCACGCTCGGGCCCCGCCGCGCGCAGAAGACGCCTCGCCGGCAGGCCGAACTGCGGGCGCGCGAGCTGCTCGAACGCTTCGGGCTCGGCGACAAGGTGACGGCGTATCCGGACAGCCTGTCGGGAGGTCAGCAACAGCGGGTCGCCGTGATCCGGGCGGTGGCGATGGCGCCACGGCTGTTGCTGCTCGACGAGATCACGTCGGCCCTCGATCCGTTGCTCGTCGGGGAGGTGCTCGAGGTGATCGCCGAGCTGAAGGACGAGGGGATGACCATCGTGATGGCCACCCATGAGATGGACTTCGCGCGCGAGGTCGCCGACCGTGTCGTCTTCCTCGACGGCGGTTCGATCGTCGAGGAGGGTGCCCCTGCCCAGGTGTTCACCGCCCCCAGCGACGCCCGCACGGCCGCGTTCCTGGCCCGTTACGTCGGCCGCTGATCCTGGGTGACGTGAACTGCTTCGAGTCGGGCAGGGGATCAGGCAGGTGATCGGGCATTAGGGTCGGCCTGTGAGCGCTGACTCGAGCATCCGTCTGCACCCGGAGGTGGCGGACGCGTTGTCCGGGGGAGCCCCCGTGGTGGCCCTCGAGTCGACGATCATCAGTCACGGCCTGCCCACCGAGTCGAGCGCTGAGGTAGCGCGCCGGATCGAGGCGGTGGTTCGGGAGTCAGGCGCCGTGCCGGCCACGATCGCCGTGCTCGACGGCGCTGTGAGAGTGGGACTGGACGACGGCGCGCTCGAGCGGGTCGCGACCGACCCGGGGGTCGTCAAGACGAGCATCCGTGACCTCGGCGTGGTTCTGGCTTCGCGCCTGGTCGGGGCTACGACGGTGGCGTCCACGGCATACGTCGCGGACCGGGTCGGCATCCGGACCTTCGCCACCGGTGGCCTGGGTGGGGTGCACCGGGGCGCGCAGGCCAGCTGGGACGAGTCGGCCGACCTGCCCGCGCTCGGCGACATCCCCATCACGCTGGTGTGCGCGGGCGTGAAGTCCATCCTCGACGTGCCGGCCACGCTGGAGCGGCTGGAGACGCTGTCGGTGGCCGTCGTGGGCTACCGGACGGACGCCTTTCCGGGCTTCTACATCCGCGACTCCGGGGAGGCCGTGCCGTGGCGGCTCGACGACGTGCGGGACGTCGCCGCCACGATGGGGCAGCGACACGACCTCGGCCTCCGGCAGGCGATGGTCGTCGCCAACCCGATCGATGCCGCGGACGAGATGGACCGGGCCGTTCACGACAAGATCCTGACCGCCGGACTCTCGGCCCTGGAGCGCGGCGGGGTGCACGGGAAGGACGTCACGCCGTTCCTGCTGGCGTACTTCCACGAGCACAGCGAAGGCCGCAGCCTGGCAGCCAACATCGCGCTGGTGCTCTCGAACGCCCGCCTTGCGGGCCAGATCGCGGTCGCTGCCGCGCGCGGCGTGACGTCCGACCCGGTCGCCGGATGACGTGGTGGAGGACTCGGGCGGTAGCGTGGTCCGCGCCACGCTCGACCCAGAGATCCGGAGCCAGTCCGCGGTGACCGACCAGCGCCAGTCCCCTTCTGTCCCGACGTTCGTGGACCCCGCAGCCCACAGCACCGAGACCTCCGCCGGAGTCGACACGGTGGACCGGGCCGGGGACTCACCGGAGACCCGGCAGCCCTGGGCGGATCTCGGACTCAAGCCCGACGAGTACGGCCAGATCCGCGAGATCCTGGGTCGTCGACCGACCAGCTCCGAGCTCGCCATGTACTCCGTCATGTGGAGCGAGCACTGCTCCTACAAGTCGTCGAAGGTGCACCTTCGACAGTTCGGCGAGAAGGTCACCGACGAGATGCGCGCACACCTCATGGTCGGCATCGGTGAGAACGCCGGCGTCGTCGACATCGGAGCGGGGTACGCCGTCACGTTCAAGGTCGAGTCGCACAACCATCCGTCGTACGTCGAGCCCTACCAGGGTGCCGCCACCGGGGTGGGCGGGATCGTGCGTGACATCCTGGCGATGGGCGCCCGCCCGGTCGCGGTGATGGACCCGCTCCGGTTCGGTCCCCTGGACGCGGAGGACACCCGCAGGGTGCTGCCGGGCATCGTCGCCGGCGTGGGCGGCTACGGGAACTGTCTCGGCCTGCCCAACATCGGCGGCGAGGCCGTCTTCGACGCGTCGTATGCCGGCAACCCCTTGGTCAATGCGTTGTGCGTCGGCGTCATGCGCCACGAGCAGCTGCATCTCGCCAAGGCGAGCGGGGCGGGCAACCAGGTGATCCTGTATGGCGCCAGGACGGGCGGCGACGGGATCGGCGGCGTCTCGGTGCTGGCCTCGGAGACCTTCAGCGATGGTGGTCCGACCAAGCGTCCGAGCGTCCAGGTCGGCGACCCCTTCATGGAGAAGCTGCTCATCGAGTGCACGCTCGAGCTGTTCGACGAGGACCTCGTGGTCGGCATCCAGGATCTCGGCGGCGCCGGGCTCTCGTGTGCGACGTCTGAGCTGGCCAGCGCCGGTGACGGGGGCATGCATGTCTGGCTCGACCGAGTCCCCTTGCGCGATGCCTCTTTGGCGCCGGAGGAGATCCTCATGAGCGAGTCACAGGAACGGATGATGGCGGTCGTCGAACCCCGGCACGTCGAGCGGTTCCTCGACATCTGCGCGAAGTGGGACGTCGACGCCACCGTCATCGGTGAGGTCACCGAGGTGTCGGACGCCGAACGGGACCGGGGCGGTCGACTGGTGATCGAGTGGAACGGCCGCACGATCGTCGACGTACCTCCGCGGACCGTCGCCCACGAAGGCCCGGTCTACGAGCGACCGTTCGCCCGGCCCTCGTGGCAGGACGAGCTGCAGGCCGACCGCTCCACGGCGTTGGCGCGACCCACGACCGGGCGCGAGCTGCACGCCACCCTGCTCCGGCTGATCGGATCGCCGAATCTGTGCGACAAGTCCTGGATCACCGACCAGTACGACCGCTACGTCCAGGGCAACACGGTGCTGGCACAGCCCGAGGACGCCGGCGTGATCCGCGTCGATGAGTCGACCGGCCTCGGCGTCGCCGTCGCCACCGACTGCAACGGACGGTTCGCCAAGCTCGACCCGTACGCCGGCGCGCAGCTCGCGCTGGCGGAGTCCTACCGCAACGTCGCGGCGTCCGGCGCGCGTCCGCTCGCGGTCACCGACTGTCTCAACTTCGGATCACCTGAGGACCCGGACGTGATGTGGCAGTTCGCCGAGGCCACGCGTGGGCTGGCAGACGGCTGTCGCGAGCTGGGGATCCCGGTCACCGGTGGCAACGTGAGCTTCTACAACCAGACCGGGGAGACGCCGATCCTGCCGACGCCGGTCGTCGGTGTGCTCGGGGTCATCGATGACGTAAGCCGTCGTACACCGATCGGTTTCGACACCGAGGGTCTGCAGCTGTACGTGCTGGGCAACACGGCCGACGAGCTCGACGGCTCGGAGTGGGTGCACGTCGTGCACGCTCACCTGGGCGGTCTGCCTCCGGTGCTCGACCTGGCAGCCGAGCGTGCGCTTGCGGAGGTCCTCGTCACCGCGTCGGCCCGAGGGCTGGTCGCCGCTGCCCACGATCTGTCCGACGGTGGTCTTGCGCAGGCGCTGGTCGAAGCGTGCCTGCGGCACGGTGTCGGCGCACAGGTCACCCTGCCGGCCGGGCTCGACCCGTTCGTGGCCCTCTTCTCGGAGTCGACGTCCCGGGCGTTGGTGGCGGTGCGGCCCGAGGCTACCGAAGCGTTCGCTCAGCTGTGCCTCACCCAGGGTGTCCCGCTCACGAACCTCGGATTCACCTCCGGTTGCGGCGATGAGGCCACCCTCGACATCAGCGCCCCCGCCAGTTCCGCCCCAGCCGTGTCTGCCCAAGCCGGGGAAGCCCCCGCCAGTTCCGCCCCAGCCGTGGACGCCCAGTTCCACGTCTCCCTCGCAGACCTCCGCACCACC